>JBEPYP010000043.1:0-7455 GCA_041641355.1 Thermoproteota archaeon
TTTTCTTGGGCGATCTCCAATAATTCATCCATCTCGGCAGGAAGTCCAAACATATGGTTTATTATAATAGCCTTTGTGTTCTTGTTTATCAATCTCCTAACTTTTTTAACATCAAGGTTATACGAACTCTCTTCTATATCGCAAAAAACAGGCTTTAAATTGTTCTTAATTATTGAATCAGCTACAGATATGAACGTGAAAGACTGGGTTATTACTTCGCTCTTCTCAGGTAAGTTCAAAGCTTTCAAAGCCAATATCAAAGCATCGCTTCCTGAAGCAACGCCTATTGCATGTTTGCAGCCTATATAAGCGCTGAAATTCCTTTCGAATTCTTCAAGATTAGGACCTAGTATGAATTTCCCGCTCTCTAGGACTTTTGTTACCGCTTCATTTATCTCTTCTCTAAGTGCTTGGTATTCCCTAGAAAGATCTATGAATTTTACTTTCATATTTTGCGAGTGTTATGTTGAAGGAAATATGGGCCCATGCTATTCTTCTTTGATTATCCATGTCCCATCCCAATATGAAATCCTTAGATTTATGATCTAAGCTCCATAATTCTATTATAATTAAAAAGTTTTTACCTTGGTATGCCCCTATTTCTTTAATTCTTTTCATCATTGTAGCGTTCAAATCTAAGGTTAAATAGTAAAAGCCGTTGATCACTTCTATCTCTACGATTTTCCATGTGAACATGAAGAATTTGACATCCTTATAATTTAGAAGAGTGTACCAGCTAAAGATCTCAGTCCCATTCGAAGCGGCTCCTGTCTTCTCATCTGGTAAACTCGTTTTATCATTACCTATTTTCACGACGATCTTCACAACTTGCGGCGTTCTAAAGTAGCTAGCTACCATAATATACCAAGTAATATTCATGCCCGTCGTTATTGTTGCATTCTCTTCGGGGAAATAATCTGTAGCTTTCATATCTTTACCCAATAAACCTATTTCGAAGAACTCTTCTCCAGGTCTATTCGTGAGTGCTAGATATGCTATCCCTGCGTATATTATCAAAAGTATTATCGATAAGGAGATGAAATGCTTTCTATCTATCTTCTTTCTTGAGCTTGACATAATAGGTTAATATCTTCTTAGCTCTCCTTCTATTCAAAACACTATACAAGCTCAAACTTAAATAGGAAGTAGCGAAGGCTAAAGAGGGGACTAGGAGAAAAGCTAGGGTCCTTAGGAAGTTATTTTCTTCTTTGACGCGTTCTAAATAATTATCTATTCTTATACTGGCGTCATTTAAGATGCTAATTGCTTCTCTCAGCTTAGTTTTTGCTTCGTCGGTAAGTCCTTTTTCATACAATAACTTTGCTTCATTCGTCAACTCTATAGCTTTGCTTATATCTAGGGTTATACGTTGAACTTCTTCATAATCGAACTTGTAACTTTTTAATTGGGCGAGTTTCTCTACTAAACTGCTTAATTTATCCATGACTTGTTGCATTAAATCATCATAGCTTGCTTCTTGTTGAGCGAGTAGGAGGAGTATTGCCAGGCAAAGATTCAGCATCACTTTTCCTTCCCCATCTTGTATTCTTCATCAAAATCGATCTTGATCGATGAAGTATTCCCCGTATATTCAAGAATATATCTAGTAATCCTACTTCTCCTAAGCTTAATACGTAAACTTTCAATTTTTTCATTTTCAGCGATGAAAAATATCATAGCTAACTTTGAAACCATTTGCTTAAGTTCTCTTTCCTTTCCTCAACTTTTTTCATGCGTTCTATTACTCTCTTAACCCTTTCTTCTTTGAAGTTCATCTCATGTACTAGAAACTTAATCAGACCTTCTTCATCCATTTTCTTTTTTTCTATATTGATTTCTTTCAACACAGGAGGGTTCAAGAAGAATTCCCTTATCTCTTTATAATTATCGGGCAGCTTACTCCTTATCTCTCTAGGCAAATCTTCAAGTTTCTTGTACTTTTTGATCAAACTCAAGGCTTTCTTTGGACCTATTCCTTCTACTCCTTCGTTGAAGTCTGTACCCACTAGGATAGCGAGGTCTATTAATTGTTCACGGGTTATTCCTAGATAGGTATACAATTCTTCTGCTATTATCAACTCTGGCTTTATTTCCCTTAAAATACCTTTACTAGGAAGAAATTCAAATCCCTTTATGGAGAGATATCTAACTATTCTAGGAGCACCGAATAAAATCGCATCGTAATCTTTTGTTGCGCATGCCCAAGCTATACCTATAGAGCTCATGTATGCGGCTTGCGCTTCTGCTTCGCTCGGTGCTTGAATGTAAGGAATCCCTAGAAGGTTTAGAAGTCTTTTTGCGCTTTCTAAAACATCTTCGGTGATCTTCCCTGTGACTACTGCCTTTGAGAAAGCTTTTCTATAGTCTTCTTTAATCAAAGCTTCCATCCATTCTTGGATTGCTTTTTCTTTGGTCATTTTTCTTTCCATCAACGTCTTTTCCTTCATCTTAGGAGGTCTACCGTCGAATACGAAGATCAAATCAATATTATAATCATGTATTAATTTAGTAGTTCTGAAGGCAAGGCCTATTAAATGAGAAGTTATTAATCCTTTTTCATTCGTAAAGGGCATTCCGTCAGGTTTTCTTATTAAAGCTAAGAACTGGTGTATTTCTACGCTGGCATCCACCGCTAAGGACTTACCCGCTAAATAATTCAAGCTTATTATTTTTCTCTTAATCAGCGGGCTTAAGCCTGTACCCATTTAAAGCTCTCTTTTCTATATTTATATTTTCTAATCAAAGCTAAAACGCTAAGTACCAAAGTAACTATAGATAAGCTTATCACAGCAGTCTTTGGGGATATTCCGAAGGAATAGTTTAAAATGAACCCAACGGCTGGTACTAGTGCAATGCTTAACCCTACACTCAACACTAATCTTTCTATGAATTGCAAATCGCTTCTTCTAGGGAAAAGGTTTTCCAGCATTGCGTATCCTGGGAAAAATATTATAAAGAAGAGACTTACGATGAATTTGAAGGTATCAGTCATCAAACTACTAGGCAGCATAAGCACGAAAGATAAGGTAAGAATTACACCTAATGTTATTAGATAAAACCACGCTGTATTTTCAACATTCCTCAAATATTCAAAGAAGCTCATGCCATCTGGAAGAGTTTCTATCAATTCTATTTTTTCTTCGCTCTCCAACTCGAGTAGAAGCTCTGCTAATACTTCTTCTTCTAATTTCAGTTCTTCGGCGAGTTCAGAAACTTTTATCGCTTCCTTTTTCTTTAAAGCATCCAATATCTTACTTTTTAGGGCCTCTTCATCGCTCATTCTGCGGTCTTTTTGAGCATTTCAAGCGTTTCTATCTCTCTTCTTAAATTCGTGAGAGGCTCTTCATTCTTTTCTACGCATTTCAAGAAGTGTTTGATCTCATTTTCCAAGGGTTCTATTTTTTCTAACTCCAATTCTTTCGCATACTTGTATTTTTCCCTTTCTATTCTTCTGAATTCTTCTATGCTACCATATCTTATTTCATTGATGACCTCCGGCGGCAATATTCTAACATATCTATTTTCATCTAAGAAATTCAATTGGGCTATTGCCTTTTCTCCTAACACAACGGCAAATCTTATCTTTTCTTCACTTAACCAGGACGCTATCGATATCAATCTAGCGCCTTTCTCAAAGATACCATCAATTGCGATGAAATCTGTTTGGGAAGTTCTAAATAGCGAAGCCTTTATGTAGTTTTTGATCGAAAGATTTTGCCAATCTAAAATGTACCTAGCGAAGAAAACGTCATGGATTAATAAGTCTTCATTCACTCCTACGTGAGTGAATCTAAAAGGATATTTGCCTAACCTTATAGCATTTATCGCCTTTATATCTCCCAATGTTTCAACGTTTTTCTTTAGTGCTATCGTAGCAGGATCATAGCATGTTATTTCGCCTATCATTACAATGGCTTCTTTCTTATCTGCTAATTCCAATATTTCATTGGCTTCCTTGAGTTGCTTTAAAGGCATTAATGGTTTTTCTACTAAAATGTACTTGATGTTCTTCTTCAAGGCTTTCTTAAGCAAACGTGAATTATCCTGCGGTTGTACCGCTATAACTAGGATATCCGGCTTTTCTTTTTCTATCATCTCATCGAAATCAAAATAAAATCTCGAATACTTTTCAACTTCTTCTTTATTTCTAACGTCTATATCACACACGGCTGTGACTTCACAGAATTTTCTGAATACCCTGAAATGGTTTCTCCCCATTACTCCGAAGCCTACGATGTTGACTTTCATGACGTTATCGATTATTTAAGTTATCATAATTTTTTATAAAAACCTAGAACTAAGCTTATTAAATTGCCTGCAAAGGGGATTTGCTTCAAAGATCTTTCTATGAAATCCATTTCTGAATCTCTTATTATGTTCATTCTCTTTGTAGTCAGTACATAGATCGAGAAAGAAATTAAAATGCAAGAAGATAGTAATGCATAATATTGGACTACGCCTGCTCTTGAAATACTACTCAGCGAGAGCCATAGCATGAATGAAGGTATCACAGACAAAACGCTGGCCAAAAGGATCTTGATGATCTCGTTGAATCTAATTTTCACGTTTAGCTTATTTTTAACATACCTCAAGGCTAAAAAATAAGAAGGCCAACTGGCTATTATCGAGGAAATAAGCGCCCCTATTATAGAGAACATAGGTATAAGCACGAGATACAAGGCAAGTCCTATGAAAATGCTTATCGTTGAGAGTTTAAAAACCTCTTTCGTATTGCCCTGTGAAGCTAGCAAGCGGTAAAGCACGTTTTCGCCTACGCAATATACTAACCAAGATAATGCGATTAAACTTAGATATATCCAACCTTCGCTGTAATAACGACCAAATAGAACTGTTATGAGTTGCTTTGAGAAGAAGAGAGTGAACATGGATATGGGGGCTATGAAGTATGCAATTATTTTGATGGTGAAGTTTGCAGCGATGTTTAAATCCTCGCTTTTATTGAGCTTTGAATAATTGACGAACATCAAAGTATCTATTGGATAAAGGAAGATACCTGCTAGTGCGTTTAGTCTTTGCGCCACATAGAAATTTCCAAGCTCTATCGATCTGGCAAATCTTGAAATCAATGCTTCATAGATCCTTGCGACTGGCATAGCTACATAGTTCGAAGCCGCCATAGGAAAACCGAATTTGATCATTTCTTTTAATTTGGTCAAATCCGGCTTCTTGATCTTAAAGTATTTGAACAAAATAGTCAAGCCTGGTATAGAAGATAAAAGGGGCATTAAAATGAAATAAACAAAGGCTACTCCGTAAAATTTAAAGCCCGTTATGAGAGCTAAAGGAACCAATGAGGCCTGAGTTGCTGAGTATATTAGCATCATTAGACTGAATATCCAAGTCTTATCTAAAATCAAAGAGACCGTTTGAGCTATGTTGTGATAGAGCACGCTAGCTACTATTCCTATCGCTACAAGATGAATAAAGGGTATTATCTCTGGCTTGGAATAAAGGTTTAAGGCTAACCATTCACCTATGAAAAGCGTTATAATCGCATAGAAAGACCAGAGAATCAAAGTATAGAAAGTCATTGTCCAAACGTACTTAGAAGATTCTTCGTAATTTCCTTCTTTAACTAACTTGGCGCATCGATTCATCACCCCGTAGCTAACTCCAAAATCTCCTAGTAAAGTGGTCAGTGCAGGTATGAAGCTTAATACTAAAAGCCATCCCAGGGGTTCAGAACTACCGTATTCAATCGCTAAAAGCCTAGCTATTAAAACATTTCCTATCAGGCCTAGGCCGTATGATATTACTCTTCCGCCAAATATGTATGTTGCTCCTTTCGCAAACGATCTGCCTATTTCTAATGCTTCCATTAGTATTCAGATGAAATCTTTCCCTTAAGTTTTACTCTTCGTTTTTGATCGCAAATATTCAAGAGCTTCATGAACTCTTTTATTCACCTCGTTAGTGATGATGCTTTTTTCGAGGGGGTTCTTGATTCTAACTATCAAGGATAATTCTGAGACGTTTCCTGAGATCTTCTTTGTGCGTATCATAGGAGGAAATCTCTCGTCCAGCTTAGTTCTAAGCTTATTCACCCTTTTGAGTATTTCAGCTTCTGCTTCAGCCACGTCTAAGGATTTATCTATTTGTATTGGTATTATGATTTCGCTCCACGCTGCTTCAGATTCATTAACTAGAACGTTTGTGACAAAGTGAGAATTGGGTATGGAGATTATCTTACCTTCTTCTGTCATAAGTACGGTCACGATAGGGTTTATTTCTGTAACTATGCCGGTATAACCGTTTATGCTTATCTTATCGCCTATCTTAAAAGGAACGTAAACATCCGAGAAGTACTTATCTGCGATGTTGGTTAATACATTCCTGAAAGCTATTATAGCGGCTATTCCTCCTAAAACAAGGAGTGCTAATAACAGTTCTATTCTCAACCCTAATTGAGCGATCGCAATCGACAACCCTATAAACCAGATTAATATAGTCAATGCTTTTTCTATGTGTGCCAACATTAAAGGGGGCAAGAAGGATAGAGCCCTTTTAATTATAACTAAAAAAACCTTCAAGAATATCCATGTAGCCAAAATTATGGCTAAGAAATAAAATACAGGAGTCATCATCGATAAGAGGTTAACTATATCTTGTAGAGTTATGTAGATCATTTTGAAACGCTCTGGAGTATTTCTAATTCATTTTTTATCCCCTCCTCGACGTGGCATTTCTTAGAAGTCTCGAAGCCAGATTTACCTAATTCTTCTGAGAACTTCTCATCTGAGAGGATTTTCACCATTTCCTCAGCTATTCCTTCTATGTCATCGGGATCTATCAAGACTCCATTTTCATAGTTGTTGATTAAGTCTGCTACTCCAGCTCTATTGCTCACCAAGGCAGGTTTCTTATAGAGCCATCCTTCTATTATTACCAACCCAAATCCTTCAAGAACAGAAGGCAAAACGACCAAATCCGCCCTACTATAAGCGTTCTCCAAATTTCTTTGATTTAAGTAACCTGTGAATATGACCTCTTTCTCCAGCTCTAACTCTTTAACTAAGCTCTTAAGATGACTAGCCCATCTCTCAGCTTTGTCAAGGCCTATTCCTGTCTTGGAGAAGCTACCGTTTCCTACTAGCATTAATTTGATTTTTCCTATTCTTTTCTTAACCAACTTTAAGGCCTTTATCACCCTATCTTGCCCTTTCATAGGGTCCATTCTAGCTACTACTAAGACTACTTTATCTTCATTTGAAATGCCATAACGTGCAGAGAATTCCTCCACTTCTCTTCGTGAAGGATATCTATACTGGCTTGGGTCGATGAAAGGGTATACTTTTGCTATCTTTCCTTTGTATTTCAATTTCTCAAGTACTTTGGAGTATCTCTCGCTGCTGATGATTATTAAATCATAGCTATTTAGGTAAGTCTCTATGGAGCTAAGCCAAGCATTGGGTATTTGCTCCATAGGTATGTGCC
>JBEPYP010000044.1:0-7381 GCA_041641355.1 Thermoproteota archaeon
GCAAGAGCAAGATGTTCAATAGTTATATGTGGTGAACCTAATAGCGGTAAAACCACTCTAGCACATGCGATAGCTCGTCACCTGCCTGCTGCTTACAGGAAGATATATCTAGAGGATGTCGACGAAATATATTCCTCTCTAGAAGACATCCCGCATAACCTATACATAAAAACCAGTTCTTTGGACGTTTCCTCAAAATACTCAAGCAAATCTCTGGAAATAATTAAATTACTGCACAGATCGCCCGATTGGATATTTCTAGGTGAATTACAAACAAAAGAACATTCTAAAGCGTTTTTCCATTCATTATTAGCAGGCTTAAAGGGTATTGTGACAATTCACTCAAGTTCGGCGAATGAACTAATAAAGAGATGGATGTTACAATACTCGATACATCCTTCAAGTATTTGTTCTTTAGATTTGATAGTAGAAATGGGAAGAAAAATATCGAACAGCGAGATCAAGCGATATGTAAGAAAGGTATATGAAGTTAGAAACATCGACGAGAAACCTCTTCTTTTTGAGCTTTATAGAGTAGGAGAAAAATTCAAGGTGAATTCTATGCAGGAGTGGATTGTGTTTAAAAAAATTAATGAGAATGTAAATTTTAATGTTGAGAATGTTCAAAGCGAATTAACAAAAATAAAGCAGGAAATAATGAATGAAAAATAAGAAAAATTTTATATATCAAATCGAATTGGCAAACTTATTTTTTTTAAAACTAATTTTACTAAAAAGTATTGGATTTAATCTTAATAGATACTTAAAAACAATTAGCAGGAGAAATTCTTTAATGAATATAAAATTAATAAAAAATATTATAAAATTTTTAGAAAAAGGGATAGAAACTAAATACATTTTGAAATATATTTATAATAAAACAAATATGCCTGAAATTAAAATCATTTTGGAAGATTATGAAATAAATCAAAAAATAGACGAAAAGATGATAGCTGTATTCCTAGAAAAAAATAAATATTTAATAGAAAATATGTCAAATATGCTAAATTTTTATTATATAATTTTGACTGCAATACTATATCCTTTACCTGTGGTATTGATAATTATTTCTTTTTTCTTAAGTATAAACAGCTTTTTACTAATGCTCCTTCCTATTTTTCTATCTGTTTTAATAATTAGAAAAATGAAAAGAATATATTATGAATAATATAACAATAAAACTGAAAGAATTTATAAATAGAACCTTTGTGAGGATAAACCATTACAGCTTGGAAAAAATAATCTCGGAATTAGATGATGAAGTCAGAAGAACATATTTTGAGAAATACATTAAAAAAGGAATACCTGCCTTTAGGATTTTTAAAATGTTAAGCAAAAGAGAGGATATTGATCTCGCAGAAATAGTTTCAGATTCGTATAATCTACCGATTAAAGAAAGGAAAAAAGCCAGTAATCTGTTTGTTTATTTAGCCTTAATAGATAATGCAATAGAGGCGTTTCTTAAATTTCTCAGAGGACTAAGGCTGAGAATTTATACAATGAATCTGCTACTAGCAATAGTCTACTCTATATTTCCTTGGCTTACAGCTTTTGCTAATAATAGCTACAACTTTATTAATGAGACTCATGGAGTATTAGCGCCCTCGATTTACACGATCATATTTTTTGCGCTCCTCCTATTATTGATTTCCTTCTTGATGTCGATTACCTTCCTAGAAATAAAAATAGCAGTAATCCAGCTCATACTAGTCATTACAATATACTTCGTTTTTCAAATAATATTGTCAACTTTGTTTAGCTCATTTGACGAAGTTATATACCTTAATCTAAAACGTTTTCGATGAGAAAAGTATGGAAGAACAAGAGAGGATCGCCTTTACTTGAGGAAGGACTCCTTTTAGGCATTGCTGCGGTAGCTTTCTCAGTAGTGCTAAGCATAATAGCAGGCGTCCTGCTTGGAATAAAAGGTTATTATAGTTCATTTTCCTCAAACATAACCACTTCTTTTAACGATATTCTAAACCAAATAGGAAGTATCTTAGAGCAAATAGCCAAATGGCTTGGCATTGCCTAAAAAGAGAGAATAGAATAAAAATTCACACGAAAAGAAAAAGATTAAAATACTTTTTTTATATTTTCCTTAAATACAATTTAAAGGAAAAATTGTATTTTAAAGAGGAAATATTAGCTCAATTTATAAATAAAATAGAAAAGGAGAAAGTTAAAATACTCTTCTTCGCCCCTTTCAACATAATTAAGGATGAAAAAAGTTTTAACACATTATTTATTCTATTATGGAAAGAAAGTTTTTTAAAAAAAGAGAAAAACATTGAGCAAATTTTTGATAAAATCATTGATGAATTGAATTTAATTTTTAATTATGAATTAATTCAATTAAATAATAAAGAAATTGAGATGATATTTGAAAAGATCTTTCCGTTTAGCGTGCTATGAACGGAAAAATAAGCATATTCGAGCTATTTAAAATATTAACTGAACAAAAAAATAAAATAATAAAATATTATTATGATAATAATGAAATTGCTTTAGGAATAGATAGAAATACAGGCATGAAATTCTTTATCGATATTAAGCACAAGATCCTATTTATAGTAGGTCAATATAGAAATATAAATAAATTATTAAATCATTTATTAAATGAACTAACAAAATCTTATATGGTTATTATGCTAGATTGGTATTCAAATTTGCTCGGTAAAGAGAACACGACAACGATGAATTATAAAACAATTATTAACAGTACAGTTGAGGACTTTAACTCATTCATAGAGAGTTATGATGATTTATACGAAATAATGACATATTTTACTCAAATTTTGATAGAATTCTATAATTTAACGAAGGATGAAGCGTCTATATTAAAACGTGTTTTATTAGAAAATTTCAAAGAAAAATATGGAAATGAAATTTCTATGAAAAAGATAATTAATAATTTAAAGGAAACTGTCTTTAAAACCTCATATGAAAATGAAATAAAATATTCATTAATAAGAAAATTAGAGGAAATAATTAATAATAAAATAATAAATGAAATAATATTTAAAGCTAAAGGAAAATTAAATAAAAATTTTTATAATATTGCATTAGGCATGATAAATAATATAAAATTAAAGTTATTATTATTATCATTCATATTTAATAAACTGAATAAGATCTTTGAAATGTATAATGCGCTATTGATACTTTGCTTCCCTGCAATCGTTTTCAGATATCTAGAAAGCCCTCAAAATATGCAACTAATGGATCAATTGATCTCTTTTTTAAAAGAAAAAAAGTCTATCATAATCGCTACAGAAAGCTTGGCTGCTATGCCTAAGGAAATCGCAATTTTCAGCGATTACATTGTGCTAAGCAAGGAAGAATTAGACCTTATGAAAATAGAACCTAACGATAAAAAGTTAGCAGAGAGAATCAAAGAGATAGCAAGTTATAGCGCAGGGGAATTCGTAATCATAGATAAAGATCTAGCCTTATTCAGTATAGACGTACCATCTGAAAGTTTTAATTTGAACACCGATGATATTATTTTTGAATAGACTTTTCTTTAAGATGTGAGATTAACATAAAATATTCTTCTAGTTTATTTTTTTCCTCATAAATATCTAACCAATTAATCTTTTTTCTATATTCATTTATCAAAAGAGAATTTCTAAGAATATTAGAAATAATTTTTTCAACGACCTTAATTCTAGTATTCTCTATCTCTAATTTTTTTGATTTTTTAAATTTTTTCTCACAATCTATTGAAATTATGTTTAAAAATTCTGCTTCGATGTTTTCAAGAATTTTTTTGTAATTTTTTTTATATTTTTTTCTTAAGCGTTTATATAATAGTATTGGATCGTATCTTAATATAATCACGATATCAAATTTATCTGGAAAATAATCTATTATATGAGAATCGATAATAAATTTATTGAATATTAAAAAAACTTTATTTATTTTTTCTTTAATTTTTTTGGGATTTATTATATATGAATCTCTAATTTTATCGTATCCTAAAAAGGAGTTAGTATAATAAGCTAAAGTATTTAAATTAAAAAAATGGAAAGAATGATATGATAAAGATAAACCGACTGTAGTTTTACCTGTTCCTGGAGTCCCGCAAACTAATAACTTCACTCAGAATATGATTCTTCTTTTTCGCCTTCTTTAGGTTTTGGTGGAGTTTCTTTGGAAACCTTAGAGGCAGCAACTATCTCATCTATTCTTAATATAGTTACAGCAGCTTCTGTAGCTACGGTCAATACCTGTAGCTTAACACTGGCAGGTTCCAATACGCCTTGCTCGAACAGATTGGCCGGTTTCCCTACGATTCCATCTATTCCATAATGCCTATATTTATCGTCTGGTTTTGTATGATAGGCTCTAAGCTCAGCAAGTGCATCTATGGGATCTGCACCTGCATTTTCAGCCAAAACCCTAGGTATTACTTCCAATGCTGTTATGAAACTTTCTATGGCTAATTGTTCTCTACCTCCGATTTTCTTCGCATATTCTGCTAATTCTTTAGCCAACTCGGTCTCTATCGCACCGCCTCCAACGCATACATATGGAAACTCGAGAACGTCTGAGACTACGCTTAAACCGTCTACAATTGACCTTTCAGCTTCGTCCACTAGTCTCTCCAAACCTCCTCTTATCAATATGCTTACTGCTTTAGGATTCTTGCAGCCCTCTACAAAGACCATTTTATCCTCTCCTATTTTTCTCTCTTCTACCAAGGCTGCTTCTCCTACATCTGAAGGAGTCAAATCATCTATATTCGTTACTATCTTTGCGCCTGTAGCTAAGGCTAATTTCTCCATGTCTGATTTCTTGACTCTTCTTACCGCGAGAATACCGTATTTAGCTAAATAGTGCTGAGCTATATCATCTATTCCTTTCTGGCATATAACTACGTTGGCATTTATCTCCGGAGAACGTATTTTGTCTATCATATTCCTCAGTATCCTCTCTTCTTCACTTAAGAATGCCCTTAGTTGTGAAGGATCTGTTATTCTAATCTCTGCATCTATTTCTGGCTTCTCTATTTCTAAAGGAGCATCTAATAAAACTATCCTTGCATTGACAATGCGTTTAGGCATTCCAGGATGAACGACTTCCTTATCGATTATAATACCATTGACTAATTTGGTATCATAAAGACTGCCTCCTTGCTTCTTTATTATTTGTATTCTGTCTATATCTGCATAGATCTTGCCGTCTCTTTCTTCCGCTATTGCCTTAACAGCCTTTACGCATATCTCTGCTAAATAATCTCTTACAGGACCCACAGCTTTCCCATGAATTGCGGTTAAAGCTACTTTCTTTAGAATTTCTTCATCGTTAGGATCCACTTTAATAGAATAGTTTAAGAGTAATTCTTTAGCCTTGGTCAAAGCTTTTTTGTAGCCGCTTGCGATGACAGTAGGGTGTATATTTTTTTCTATCAAAGCCTCTCCCTCTTTTAGCAGTTCACCTGCTAGAACAACAGCAGAAGTTGTACCATCTCCTACTTCATCATCAAGAGTTTTAGAAATTTGAACTAGGAGTTTGGCTGCAGGATGTTGGACTTCGATTTCTTTCAATATAGTAGCCCCGTCGTTAGTAATGGTTATGTCGCCTATGCTGTCTATTAACATCTTATCCATACCTCTAGGCCCTAATGAGGTCTTGACTGTTTCAGCTATCGCTCGAGCCGCTGCAATATTTGAACGCAATGCCTCATAACCGACTGCTCTCTGGCTACCCTCTTTCAATACCAATACAGGTACTACACTAGCAGATGTTGTCAGGGACATACTAGAACTAATCATATTTAAGGAAGTACCCTTATTTAAGCTTTATACAGCAAGCTCCTGCTCAAAGAAATTTATATTTCAGATAGCATTAAAGAGGCGTGGGAGGAGTAAAGAATAAATCGATAAAAAGGATAGCGCATTATATGCTTGATATATATCCTGAGCTCTTTACAAAAGATTTTGAAGCAAACAAACAAATATTAAAAGAGAAAGCACCAGTTAAACTCTCAAAAAAAGAAAGGAATAAGATAGCAGGATACATAGTTAGATTATTAAAACTAAAAGAAAAAGCTGAAACAGAAAAAGCAGAAGAGCCTTCTGAAGCTCAATGAAAAATCAGAATGATAGCATAGTTTTTCACATACACGAGTTTGAAGTAAAACTCGATTTAATACCTATCGATAAACTAATACCGCATGAAGAAATAGATGAAAACCATTTGATCGAGATGCTCAATGAGATTAAGAATAAAGGATACCTCAAAGACCCTTTAATCGTAGATAGCGAAACCTTTATAGTTTTAGACGGAACACATAGACTAGCGGCACTTAAGCATTTAGCCTGCGAACTTGTTCCCAGCACTCTCGTTAAATATTTAGAAGAGAAAATAAAAGTTTCTAAATGGATAAGAAAAGTCTCAATACAGCATGAAACCATCGATGCTTCGGAGATAATAAAAGTTATTTCGAAATATATAAACAATGAAACGATGGTTATCGCTAAAATTAAACGCCCAAGCATGGATTTTGCTAAAATAGCAGATATTTTAGATAATAACTTATTTATTTTAACAGGAGATAACCTTATTTTTATTGAAAATATAGACTTAAATAAAAATATTAGTATCGTAAAAGCGTTAGATAAAACATTTAAAAATATTCGATATATAACTTTAGAGGAATTAGAACATGGAATAGATCAAAACATACTTTATTATAGCGGTAGAAAAATAACTAAGAAAGAAGTGATAGATTATGCGAAAAGTGGCAAGTTATTTCCTATCAAGACCACGAGACATATACTGCCTTATAGAATAACAGATCTGAAAATCCCTATATCTTTTTTATCCAATATCGAAAGGGCTAAGCAATATCTCATTGAGTGGATGAAGGATAAACAATCTAATATAAAACTAAACTTATCAAATTAGTGATGCAAGAAGAGAACATCATCCAGGTTAAGTTTTTAGGTGTTATTAAAGGTTTGGCCGGAAAAGAAAAGATAGCCATACATGTAGATAAGGAAATTACTTTATATGAATTATTACGAATGTTAGGAGAGAAATTTGGTGAAGAATTCAAGAATAGAATTTTCTCAGGAGATAAAATTTCCCCTGACTTGTTGATCACGTATAATGAAAAGATCTTTCCTGCCAGAAATAACGAGAAATTGCCAATAAAGGCGGGTTCTGAGCTAACTATATTTTCCTTTGTTCATGGAGGCTAGGGCAAAACACGCAGCATCTTGATTCTATTAAAATCTTCTAAACTCATGAGAGAGAACTTACCAGTTGTATCTCTAGTTAGACATGCTATTCTTTTAGACATACAATCAGCACAAAATTCTTGTTCTTGAAGATACTTCTTATTGCATGATTCACATACATAGATTGAGGT
>JBEPYP010000045.1:0-7380 GCA_041641355.1 Thermoproteota archaeon
AATAGGCTAATTATTTAAACTTTTCTGTCTGTCCAAAATCTTCATATTTATGATACATTTGCTTCTTTGTCGCCAGCCTTTAACGAACCTATAGCCGACCTTATATCCTTCATTAAGAAGCATTTAGAGTCTCTGTATTCACCAAGCCAGTCCGGCTTCAACCCCTTTATCATTTTTAAGGTAGGTGTATGGGAATCACTTCTTAGTAATAAGTAGATTCTCTCATCCTCTTGACTAACGATTTGTAGAAGGGATCCTCCACTTAAGATAGCCACCAAAGCCCCTCCAAGAGATCAAAGTTGATTGTGGATGCATCATCAGTAGTCAATCTATGCTAAGAAATACGCTTTCGTGATATCTTCCTGAACCTATGAGGGTATGACTCACTGTGTCCACGATAATTATTGATGCCGTTACATAGGCTTTAATATCTGCCTTAGCCAGAGGGCAATGAAAGCCTTGCCTTATGCGGGATAGCATTTTTTAAATTCATACTTTGACCATGCTTCAATCGAACATTGTTATGCAAGTACTCTCTTATTTCACTTAAGGTATTATATGGTGCTATTCTCATGTGTCAGCTACGCAGGAGTACGCGTGACGATATGCTCGGTTTAAAAGCGTATATGTACTTACGTGCTAATGTGAATACCCTAAAACCGTTTCTTAGTAAGTATCTAGAGAGCTCATAAACCTCTGTTGGAATATGGTAGGCTGCTATTGCTAGGAATACGTCGTTCTCTCTCAGTAGCCTCTTGCCACCTTTGAGTATGTCCAACTCAGCGCCTTCTGCATCTATCTTTATGAAGCTTACCCTGCTTAGCTTAAGCTCATCCATCAACCGATCTAGGGTCTTAACCTCTACCTCTACGTATCTATGTGGAGAAAGCACGATTTCTTTCTTTATCGTGTGGTTGCCAGAGTCATTGCGTATATATAGCTTTGCAATTCCATTGTAATCTGATAGAGCTAGATTCATCGGAATGATGTTCCTCAACCTATTTGAGGCTATGTTTCTGAGCAGAAGTCTATAGTTGAATGGATGAGGCTCTATAGCGACAACAGTTCTTGCCCTCTTAGCCGCTTTTAAACTAAACACTCCAACGTGAGCTCCTATGTCAATTACAACATCATCCTCCCGCATCTTGTAAAAGCGATCGTAAACCTGGTCTAAGTATATTTCTCTGTTTATGAATATATTATCGAGGGGTTGAAGTATGATACCATCGGGAAGCTTTGTTTGAGCCAAAACATCAATAGGCCTCACAAAGTATATTCCAGATTCAAACAAATGGCGAATCCACCCATGCTTACCATATTTCGTTTTCGTAAGCTTACCATATTTCGTATGCTTTGCATACCAATCCTTACCAAATATGAGCCTGAAAAGGCCATTCCTAAAAATTCCATAAGAAATCGCTAAACCTCTTCTTAGAGTAAATCGAAATGTCATAATGAAGGTCGTTGAACGATATTAAATGAACTAGTAGCTTTCTCTAGTCAATCGGGATAATACCATCTTAACGCCACTTGTACTCTTTAGTATACTGGACCCATAGCAAGTACCGGTTGCAACGTCCAACGCTACCCCGTAAGCAAAATTTGAGGCAAACATATAGCGGGAAAGATGCTCGCTGGCTACATCGTTCTCACAATATCTCATTAGAATCACTTCTGGGATATGGTAATTTGGGTTGAAATTTTTTCTTATAATTTTGCTCGCTAAAGCGTTAATCATCAACATCCTGCTCTATGAAGTTCATTATTTGCTCATGTACTTCCTTAACCTTTAGCTTGTCGGTGTTATACATAGAAACCGTGAGGATAGCTTTCTTGAAACCGTAAGAAGTGTAATACGTTGCATGTTAAGGCAATCTCTTACTCCAATGGGGCTTTCTCTATTTCTCCAGCTAAGACGCAAAGCGTCATCTTCAGCATCTAAGAAAATATTGGATGGAACTCATGTTACAAATAGCGAACGCAAATAAACTTATGAAATATGTACAAGCTTGTAGCTAAAATTGACTCCACGTTCCTCGCCTAAGGATAGAGCACCAGTTACTACTCCCACTAGCGCAACCGTGAAGTTCGTTAAACCTACAATCTAAGCGCCGCTTATGGCTGATATTACTATCAAATGGACGAAGCCCGATACACTATCGACTAAACTTCCTAGGTATAGTCATAAACCGCCTTTAACAATCTTAGCTAAACTGGTCAAAGACACCCCCAACCCACTCCTTTTCCGCTCACGTAAGGTTTAATATTATATATGTATAGCTGTTTCGGTTTGTCAACATCCAACTTTTTATTGCAATTGGGATACAATGGTGCTCATTCCCCTTTCTCTAGCAATTCAATAGTCTTTGTATCGTACATTAATGCTATTGTAGACACATACATCATCATTGAGAATATTATTGAATGAAATCTCATACCTCGAATAGGTTGAAGTATCCGAATATACCTAGATTTCTTTGGGTTATATTCTGAATCGATCGCATTCAATTTATCCACTTTTTTATACGCTTTTTGAGCTCGTTAGCAACCACGAGGTCATCATCAAAAAAGCGTTCGGGCTCGCTACCAAATCCGAATGGTATGAAAACTACCTCCGCGCCATGTATTACCAACCAACGTACTCCTTTATCTTCTGAAAAGTGGTAGACTCGGGTTCTTTTGAAGTGTCTATGAGAAGCGAGCTGTAGTTCCGATTTATATACCTTAAAAACGATTCTTGAACGCTGATATACCATGATGGTTCTGCATTGCTGCCCCTATGGCTATATCTATTTATAAGCACATCATAAGGCGCGTTGAGTAAGATCAAAGAACATTTGCTATCATGTAAAAGTTTTAATAAAAGTCTCATGAGGATGTTGCTCCTGACGTGGATTTGGTGAAATCTTGCGATGTTATATATGTTGATGACTGTGTGAATTGGATGTCTCTCAGAAATAATTGTGTACTTAAGTGCCTTCATCAATTTAACGAACAGGTAGAGTACTATTGTGCTGGCGCAATTGAGATAAGACCAGAAATTAAAAATCCTTTTGATTATGTTGCTGTCTAGGTCAACATGCAATCGTCCATGAGGTGAGTAATGTATGGTTTTCCTTCCAAGAAACATTAAGAGTCTCCTGAATGCATAAGTAAATAGACGATTGTCGTTAAAATTGACAAGGAAAACTTTCTCACCTTTTTTTCGTAGCCATTGATAAAGGTATTTGGCTTGTGTGGTTTTTCCGGCACCCTCGGGACCAATTATAAATATCACTTTAGAGCGCATGAGTAATACCCTCCGAGATTTTCTCTTGTTTCTAAGTATGGTTAAAAAGCTGCGATAATAGTACCTTATAGGTAAGTAGCTTCAGACGAATTTCCTCAGCCTTGCTACTCAAAATTTTTCTAACATGATTGTTCTCTCTCAGAAGTGTTTCAAAAACGAGTTTAAGACGATTACAGTTTATATCAGCAATATCCAAGTAATATTTCGAAAGCCCCAGTTGATTAATTATGCCGATGGTCTTATGTCCCTGATATCCTATCGCAATTGAAGGAACACCGCACATAAACGCGAACAGAACGGAGTGCAAACGAACTCCGATATGTAAATCCAGACTTGAATACAGTTTAAAAATATCTTGCAAATTCTGAGGCGTTGGGCTTACATATATCTTTCCCAAATGACTTACCCTTTTCAATATCTCCAAACATTCTGAAGCATCATGTTCTATGTACAATGGCCCAGATCCCAAAGGTATTAACACGATTTCGGCATCGTATCGTGTTCTCAGAAAACTGATAAATTGAGAGATTGCCGTTCTGTAGTTCTCTAGAAGTCTCTTAGAATCTTTTACTCCTTGGAAGTCCCATCCTCTAATGGAAAAGCCCACGACTAATGTGTCCCGAGAAACGGTTGTATATGTTGTTCCTACTTCGTCTGCTAAGGCAAATGCCAGTTCAGGCAACACAAAAACTCTATTTCTGGTTTTCACGTTAAACTTTAAAACTTCGTATGATATTTTCTCTCTGACCGTGACAAAAGTGGCCCTATCAATTACAAATCGAAGAAGAGCCTTCGATAGCCTGTCATTTATGTTCCAAATAGTGTGCCCTAATATGACATACGGTTTTCTAAGAATGATACAGATAAAGACCGGATAGAGTACTCTGAACAAGTAGAACATCGCTCCGAACACATTTGAGGAGTAAATATAATTGCCTCCGACTACAATTACTAAATCTGAATTTGATAATTCCTCCAAAGGTAAAATGCGCGATCCTATTATTCTTCTACTTATAGAAACTAGGATCAATCTTACAAATGAGGAAAGAAAAGAGTATATATCAAGAATTCGTTGGCGCACTCGAGTCATTTTTTCATATCCATAAGAGATATATGTAGGGTACAATCCGCCAACGACTTTGTCTACATGGGAACTTAAAAGTTTATGCTCAGAAGAGAGAAACTTAAATTCATTTGCGCCAAAAAGACTCATAGCATAAATAATAATGTTGGAGTTTATGCTTTTCAGAAGCTTGATCGTACCTAAAGTTATAGCGTAATCGCCTTTATTCCTATCTGACCAAACATTTACTAAGAGAATTTTAGTTCGTTTCATATCCTCTTACCCCTCAGTTTTCGTTTTTCGTTATACCGCCTTTTCATAAAAAACCTCTTCCTTCTAATGGATTGAGTTATGAATTCATTAGTCAAGATTCCATGGAAAATTTAAGCCTATTTGTGGACGACTTTTCTTTTTCATGTATTTTCCTAATCCTCCATTCTATACCTTTTCCCTAAGTAAATAGGCTGAGCACATATCTCTTCGCTGAATTCATTGAAGGCTGTGTTTAGATCCGTATCGTGTGACAAAAGAATTCCACCCTTCACTATAGAGGGCCATGCTGTCTTAAATTCAAATAACATGTTTTCATAGCTGTGATCGCTATCGTGGAAGAAAATGTTAATATAACCTAGCTGTTGAAGCAACTGAGGAATAACATGCCTTGAAGATCCTATCACGAACCTCCACCTCGCTGTTAATTTTCTTGGGATAAGCAAAGCAACCGATGGATTAATGTCTATTGAGTAGAGTTCTCCTTGTCCCATATCCTCTAAAGCTTGCAACATGAAGCATGTGGACCTTCCAACCCCTGTTTCGACTATTCGGCTTGGCTGTAAAATGCGGACTATTAAGTATAGAGCTATGGCTTGTTCCCAATGAATGGCCATGGTGTTGCTTTTTGAAATACATTTAATTAGTGTTCGTCTTTGGGAAGAAATTCTTTGATATCTTGAATAGGTTTATGTGTTACTCTACTTACAAAGATAAGATAATCCGGTCTGCCAATAAATATTTTTAATGTCCTTAAAGGATCGCTAAATACTCTTAGCAGGTCTTTAACTACTAGAGAACGTAAGTAAGTAGACATCATTTTTTATTAATCTCACTTAGTATGAGGGTAGACACATTAAATCTCATTGTTTTTATTATCAACGTAGTTCCTCTAATTCTTTAATAAGCCCGCCAATAACCTTATCAATATTGTGAACGTTAGCGACATATCGCCGACCCGCTTCCCCTAATCCCCTCCATGCACCCCTATCCACTAACTTTTCTAAGCCCTTGCTAAAATCCTCATGTTGTACATAATATCCAAAACGTTCGGTTAAACGATCGGGGTTCACGGAACTTAACAAGCTGCATTTATATGCTAGAGCTTCTAAGAAAGCTATCGTAGGCCCTCACGGATGCTCGGCAAAATCATGATCCAGCTTTTTGACAATACTTCGGACTTCGTCTCCTCGTCAACGAATCCTAGAATCTCTAAGTTCTCAAGCTCCTCATAATTTCTAACGATGCACTCGTATATCCCTTTATAGAGTATGTTTGGTTGCCCATAGCAATGAACTTAACATTTGGAAATACTTTAGCCAGTCTAAGAACAACCAGCACCTCTTCTGTGGATCCATGCGCCCAAGAAAGCAAACAGTAGGCTCTTTGGACTTGACTATCGAGCTTTCTTCAGCTATATGCTCAAGGGGATTGGGCAAGTACACGACTTTGTTTGGATCTACTTTGTACAGTTTGACTATCTTCTGCACGTAGTACTTTGCCGGCGTATATATAGCTTATCGAAGAAGTGCTCGCTAATATTGTTAGACAACCGCACAGCATATCATATTATTCATGTTTCGAATCTAAGAAAATCGTAGCATAATTCTTTAACATATTTAAATTCAGTTCATCTATTTTAACTGAAACGCAGCTACTTACTTCTTTACTCTTTAAAAGCTCCACTGTCTTCGTGTCGTAGATTATCGCTATTGTAGGTGTCTTCATCATTGTTGAGAAGATTATTGAGTGAAACCTCATGCCTACAAATAGGTTGAAGAACTTAAAAATGCCTAAGATCGCTTGAGGCTTGTATTCATTATCAATAACCTTTAACCTTTCTGATTTCTTCATATGCTTCTTAAGTTCTTTGGCTATGATCAAGTCATCATCAAAAAATCTCTCCGGTCTACTTTCGTACCCAAATGGCACGAAAACTAATTCTGCACCTGATGTTGCTAACCAATCGAGAAATTCAGACATCACGTCAACAAGCTTCTGTCTGATTTTTGGATGCAAAGTGCGAAGGTTCAAACCTATCAAAGGCTTACGATCCAGGCTTACACCATGCTTAGAAAGAATACGTAGTGCTTCCTCATACTTCGGCTTTAATTTGAGCGCGAAGTCATCCTCTATTTCAACATTTCGTGATACCCCGCATAGCGAGAGTGCCTGCCTTGAGAATTCGTCCCTTACTGTTACCTTATCGACGAAAATGAATGCTAATTTAATAAGTAGCTTAGTAAAGTCGTCGAATGGCTTAGGTATACTCATGATTATCGGTAAGCCACTCCACTCGTATGGATAAATACCTTGTGCTCTAAATTCAACCTTCTTGCCTAGCGCTTTAGCTAGTAAGGCTAGTATGCACATTCTTCTCAAAGTTCTTTTGCCATATCTTCCTCCACCGGCAAATACGAGCATGGAAGATTTGAGGAAATATCTCCAAAATCTTAGAGAAAGAATTTTTTCACGACAAGATTGGACCCCATGCAATCTAGCTGTTCGGCTAGGATCTGCTGAAAGGACAATGGGCTCAATATCCCTAGACCTTAACTCCTCGATTAATGCACTTAGAATAGCTTCGTCACCAACATTACCCATGCCAAAGTAGCCATGTATTAATGCTTCCATCTTTCTATATTCTAACCTCAAGCCACGGAACTATGGTTAATTGTGGTAAGTTGTACTCTTGGTGTAAGTATAAACCGAACTCACCAAGCATCTCTCCATGATCTGATGTAACTACAATCCTCTC
>JBEPYP010000046.1:0-7057 GCA_041641355.1 Thermoproteota archaeon
CTTCCGTTCTCATTGTTCTTAGCTTTTCAGATGTCCGAATTGCTAGAAAGCTTGATAAAAGGCAATTATACAGATGCATCTGGAAAATTGAAGACTTTGAAAAAAATTAGCATACCAGAAGAATATCGTTTCATATTCAACAGATTCAATGAGCTCTTGGATGAAATTTCAAACAGACTTAACGCGACCAAGTCCTTACTAGATCGAGCTGAAAAACTAATAATGGATGGGAAAGGTGAAGATGCCAGACGTTTGCTGAACGAAGCATCGCTTAACTTAGCCTCTGCAAACGTTACTTACATCGAGCTAAGAGCGGCTTTTAATGAATTCGTTAAGGTATTTAGATTGCCTATTGTTGACCTTAAAAAGCTCATAGATAGGTTAGGCGAAGTTATCGATGAATACTATGATAGACTTCTCAGATTGATTAAAATGATCGAGGATCAAAGACTTCTTGAGGATACTTTCTTGGTCATCGATGTGACTCCAAAAACGATCTGGACTGGAGAAAATTTGGAAATCATCGGCATGCTTTATACTAACAATGCTTTCTTAGCGAATAAGACATTAGAAATACTTTTGGACAACATGCAACTCACTAAAACTTTAACCGATGAAAAAGGAGAGTTCAAAATCAACGTTAAGATACCATATATCTATAAACCAAGCATCACGCTTAAAGCTAGGTACATCCCTAAAGAATTTGACAGAGAGATTTATAAACCAACGGTCTCAAACGAAATAACAGTCAAACTCCTTTACATTCAACCAACCATAAAGGTTGAAACGATAGGCAAAGCGCTGCCAGGTAAAACCTTCGTTTTGAAAGGCTACGTAGAAACCAATAGATCTTTACCATACAACAGCTTGCTGATCTCATGGGCTGGAACCTCTTTGAATGCTAACCTTTATGAAGGGAAGTTCAGTATCGAATTATATACACCTGCAAATATACCTGATGGAGAATACAAATTGAAGATCAAAGCTCCTCCGTTCGAAATCTTCGCGCCTTCTGAGATAACACTTCTAGTTAGAGTAGAGAGAATACCTCTTAGTTTTGAAATACAGCAGCCAGGAGTGATCATTGCAGGTTTGGCTTCACAGATACAAATTAAACTCGTTGACGAAGAAAACGTAAACTTCACGGCTAGATTGAGCTTCATAGATCAAATCTATACAGCCAATGCAAGCATGCAAGCAAGCTTGAATTTAGTCGCACCGTTGACAGTTTTGAGCGGATACTATCATTATAAAGTGTTGATCTCTCCAAGCTTACCTTGGTACAAAAGCTCAGAATTTGAAGGGAGCATACTAGTGATAAATCCGCTAACGATCTTGGTCCCCATCGTAATATCCTCAGTCATGACCTTTGAATTCCTCAAGAGAAAGAGAAGGGAGATCATCGAAGAACCTCGCCAAGAACAAAAGGTATCAGAACAAGCGATTACAAGAGTGTATTCAGAAACCTCGAAGTTCAAGGAATTGATCGACTTATATTGGCAAGCAGTAACGATAGTAAGCGAGATTACCAACGTTGAAATGAAACCAAGTATGACCTTAAGAGAATATCTTGAATTTACAAGACCTAAATTAAACAGATTGGGAAAAGCCTTCGAGATCATCACGATGGTTGCTGAGAAGGCAATATATGCTCCCTTTGTTTCGGATGAGGAAATAAAAGCTGCAATGAAAGCTTTTGAAGAATTAAGAATTGCGCATGCCAAAGTTCAACTTTAATCCCATCCTATTCAGCATTGCCCTAGCGATGCTCTTCATTTTAATAGCTATAGCTTTGCTACCTGCACATGAGGACTTCCTAGTAACAAATCCTTATTGGAATGGCTTAGAAACTTTCTCTAAAACAGTTGACCTCAAAGTCATAAACATAGAGCATAAAATGATCTTGCCAGAAAAAACGATTCTCTTCCTGATAGGTCCTTCCTTGAATATAACGCGAAATCAAATCGAAACATTGAGAGAATATGTAATGAATGGAGGAGAACTCGTCCTAATGGATGAGACTGGTATCATAAATGCGCTCCTTTCAAGTTTAGGACTTGGTATTAGCGTCGATGGGAATTTAATGCTAGATGCTTTATTTTATCATAGGGGCTGGAAGCTGCCTAGGATAACCAACATAGAGGAAGATAAGCTCACTGCAGAAGTTGAAAGCATCGTGCTCGATCTCCCTTCTGTGCTTAGAATTAGCGATCCAAGAGCTAAACTCATAGCATATTCTTCAAGCTTTAGTTTCCTTGATCTAAACAAGGACTTTAAACCCTCAGATGATGAACCGCTTGGACCTTTTCCTGTAGCGGCTAAAGTAAGCTATGGTAAAGGAGTCATAATGATCTTCTCAGATTCCAGCATTTTTTTGAACAGCATAATCAATCTAGGAGATAATCTCAAGTTATTGCAAAACATGGTTAAAGATAGATCTGTCTATCTAGATATTAGCGCTTGGAAATTAACACCTAGAGAGAGCTATAGAAATGCTTTGCTGAGCTTCTACGCAATCCTATTAACGCCAGAAATTAAGTACGGCTTAGCTTTAGCAATGCTAGCAATCATCTATGCAATAAGACCAAGGGGAAAAGCAAAGGAGATGGACGAGATCGAAGAAATCCTTAAAAAGCATCCTGACTGGGATGGAAACTTGCTTAAATTACTTAAAGAGCTAAGAAATAAGTATACAGCAAAATGATAGAAGAAATAATTTCAGAAATAGAACGCTTCATCGTAGGCAAAAAGGATGTTATAAAAATGATGCTTGTAGCCCTTCTAAGCGAAGGACATATATTGCTTGAAGGTCCTCCTGGAGTAGCTAAAACTCTGATGGCAAAGACGTTCGCGAAAACCCTAGGATTAAGCTTTTCGAGAATACAAATGACTCCAGATACTTTACCAGCAGATATACTAGGATCGGCGATCTACGATGTAAAGATGGGGGATTTCAAGGTTAAGAAAGGTCCAATATTTGCTAATGTTTTGTTAGTAGATGAGCTTAACAGAGCTCCTCCAAAGACACAATCAGCCTTCCTTGAGGCAATGCAAGAAAGGCAAGTAACGATAGAAGGCACGAGCTATCCTCTTGAAAGGCCATTTCTCATGATTGCCACGCAAATGCCTTATGGCTCTCCGGGAACATATCCTCTCACAGAAGTTCAAATAGATAGATTTGCCTACAAAATCAAGGTTACGTTTGCCTCTCCTGAAGAGGAGATGAAGATATTAGAGAAAATAGACTCCATAGAGAGCGGAGAAGTAAGACAGGTTGCTGATAGAAATAAAATACTAGAAGCGATAGAAGAAGTTAGAAAGATATACGTCTCAGAAGCCGTTAGAAAATACATCGTAGATATGATCTTTAAGCTAAGGAATAATCATGCTTTAATCGAAGGACCTAGCACAAGAGGAAGCATATGGCTAATGAAAGCTAGTAGAGCATATGCGTTCATAAACAAGCGGAACTATGTAATACCAGATGATGTAAAAGTGGTTGCGCACCATGTACTTAGGCATAGAATACAATTAAAGAAAGAAATGCTCGAAGAAATTAACGAAGAGCAAATAATCGAAGAACTACTATTAGCTACACCTGTACCTAAAGGATAACCTTGAAATTAGAAGTTACCGAAAAAGGGAGGAAATTAGCGTTATCTTCAATTGCGCTTACGTCGATTTACATACTTTCCTTCGACCTTTTACTGTTTTTAGTAGCCTTAATCATAGCATTGATAATGTTCTATTCCTTTTTCGTAGCTTTATTGAGGACCAGAAGTCTTAAAAAACACTCAAGAATCGAACCAGAATACATCGAGCTAAAGCTCGTTGCCGGTACAACCAAAAGCGTAGAAATGAAAATAGGAAATAGGAAATCTTTATCAATTAGGGTAAAGCCTTCTTTGAACTCATGTAAGGCCATCCCTGAATTTTATAAGACCAATGAAGCGCTTAAGTTGGAGTTTTCACCAATGCTAGCAGGGAAATACGAGCTCAAATGGCTTGAAATCGAAATCCCTTCTCCTTTAAATATCTTTGTGTTTAGATCAACGATCCCAATGGACATAAAGCTCACTGTTTTACCTAGGGTTGTTCCTGTAGTAATAAGAGCCTTAGAGTTCTTAGCTACAATAGGCACAAAGGCTTATGAAATACCAATTCAAGAAGTAGGGATTGGGACTGAATATTTTGAAACAAGGGAATACATTCCAGGAGATGATCTAAAAAAGGTTGACTGGAAAGCAACTGCTAGGCTACAAAAGCTAATGGTCAAGAAATTCCATAAAGAAGTAGGAGGTTCAGTTAATTTAATATACGATGAAAAAGTAGCAGGCCCTTTATCTAGAGACGAAGCTGCAACGTTGTTCTTGAAAACAGCACTCTCTCTTGCTATGATGGAAATACCATATGATCTAAGCTTTATCGGAGCTAATAATGAAATTAAGTCGGTCAAGTTCAAAGACCAAAGGACTGCTCTTTTAGTAGCGATAAAGCATGCCCTTGATGCAGTAAGTATAGATTACGGAGTGCTATATGAATTAGTCGAAGCTCAGTCAACGAAAGAAGTTTTAAATTTGTTGAAAATGATAGATGAAGAGATCATCTTAAAGAAAACGCAAAAGTTCGCTGAAGAGAGCGATGCTATAGTGATTACTTGTTTGATAGGAGACCTTAGCTGGTTAATGGACCTTCATGAAACCCTCAAATTAAACGGGGGAAACTTGATTGTAAACGTTCCTTCAAAAACATGGTTAGATAGCCCAGGCTTAGAACAAACTTATCTAAATTACGAAAAACAACTCAAAATCCTAGCGATGCTGAAAAGAAGAGGGATCGAAGTTAGGATCGGTAAATATTATGATTCAAATATCCAGGAGCTCAAGGCTTATATCGCTTAGTCTTTCGAAAGATTTAGATAGTATTGTGCACGCTACGGTTTTGAGACCTTGTTAAGATACTGACGTTATTTAACACTACTGGATCAGGCTTGTTACAAAAGGACGAATAAACATTAATGAGTTTGAGAGATGCTATAATGCAGAAAGATTAGCTAAGTCATTTAAAAGCTTTGAAATTGCAACCCAAGAGTACTTCTATCCGCTTATGAAGGGGAAAAGAATCTATTGGGTAAAAAGAAGGAGCAAGAATGAAGTTTGTTAACCCAGAAAAGCCAGGATTAGCATGTCTCGTACTGCGTAAACCTACATTTGACTCCATTATTTCATACTCGAATATTAGCGTTAATTCTAGCTAGAAAACATTTTGGAGTTTCGCTTAACTATTACGCTCATCTTAAAAGACAGATGAAAAAACGGTAGCGCAATGACACTTCCAAAGAGAATGGAAAGAAGGATAAAAAATATGGGCCCCTTAATGCTGGTGGTCGGAACACGGCCTGAGATAATAAAGTTGGCTCCAGTTATTAAGGGTCTTCAGAAAGTCAACTTAGACTATGTTTTTGTCTGGACTGGTCAACACTATGATTACGAGCTTAGTAAGATATTTTTCGAGCAATTTAAAATACCTGAGCCGGATGAGGATCTAAATATTGGTAGCGGGACTAATGCTGAGCAAGTCGCTAAATGCATGTTAGGACTGGAGAAATTAATTGGGAAATATGCTCCTTCTGTTATTGTGGCTGAGGGGGACACTAATAGTGTTGTAGCCAGCTCAATCGTTGCTGCTAAATGCTTAACACCATTCGCACATGTTGAAGCTGGACTTAGAAGCTGGAATCCACTGATGCCTGAAGAAATAAATAGAAGATTGGCGGGTACTGTGGCTACGTTACATTTTGCACCTACACTATTAGCCGCAATAAATCTAGCTTTTGAGGGAATCCCCTATCACCGTGTTCACATAACTGGAAATACTATTGTAGACGTGATTTACGAGTATAAGAGTATGGTGAAAAAAATAGAGGATAAAGTGCTTGCAGAATTTAACCTTGATAGTGGTAAATATATTTTGGTAACTTTACATAGAGTTGAAAATACAGAAAATAGATATAGGCTTGAACAAATTCTGAGATCCATTAAAAAACTGTCAAGTCATTATCCCGTAGTTTTTCCGATGCATCCTAGAACTAGAAACGCTATAACGAGATGGGGGCTTTCCAGCTATTTAGATTTAGACAGGATAAAGTTAACTAAGCCAGTAGGATACTTTGAATTTCTGGCACTACTGGCAAATTGTAGAGTCGTTCTTACTGACAGCGGTGGGGTGCAAGAAGAAGCATTCACGTTAAAGGTGCCGACAGTAACGCTCAGATACAATACCGAAAGGCCGGAAACAACGATGTTTGGGATAAACATACTTGCCGGAGCCGAGGAAGAGCGTATTCTGAAATCTTCTTTGATACAAATAGAGCGTTTTGATGAGATAAGAAAGCTAAACTTTAAGAACCCCTTGGGCGATGGTAAAGCCGGTGAAAGAATAGTTAAGTTGCTGAAGGAAAACGTTGACAACGAAATAACTTTAAAGGAACCAGATTTAAGAGATACACCTTTAATTACATATTTACTCTTAGATGGAATGAAAAAGCTGGATGAAACAGCTTTCCTAGATTTGATTGTTGGTTTCAGGAAGAATGGCAAGCCAACGTTTTCTTTCAAAGGGTCAAAGCTGTTGGCTAGGGTTAGGAAGAAGTTATATGATAAGGGTGCTTCTTATCCCTAGTAGCGATTATTTGGGCCATCCATTTCCACAAAGACATAACCAAATATTTGAGAGAATTCATGATGGTAAAGAGTTTGAAGTGCACGTGCTAAGGTTTAACATCTTCGGAGAAACAAGATTGACTAGTAGGTGCAAAATACATGAGATTCCATTGGAATTTAGCGTGAAAAGTACGCCAATATATTATCTCGTTAATTCTGCAAGTTATGCGCTTGAAATACTAAGAATTATCAAGCTGGAATCTATTGATGTGGTTGTTGCTGGAAATTTGCTTCCACCATTACTTTTTGAAGTAAGCAAGAGGCTCTTAAAGTATAAAATACCGCTTGTCTTTGATTTACAAGATTACTATCCGATGTCAGCAGCAGGGTACATC
>JBEPYP010000047.1:0-6903 GCA_041641355.1 Thermoproteota archaeon
AACTTTAATAGGTTTAAAGCTCCCTAGGTCTCCAAAGGGACCATAAGGTTCAAGGATTACGAATGAATGTGCTTTGCTTAAAACATCTCCAACCTTAAGTTTCATAATATAGTAATTCTGCTCGAATATTTAGCTTTCTTGACGATTTCTTTTAGTAAATAGTTGCTCTTCGTGCGCATATTGGTGCAGTTTGCTTAAAATGGCAAAGCCACTGATGTTGGATCTAAGCTGTTGTGATCCTTTTCTCAGATCAATTTAGTTTTATTTCAAATTTTCTTAGTTCCTTTTTAATTGTTTGAAGATTTATGGTAATAAATTAATGGTTGTGAATGGAAATTCAAGAATAACTATTTCATTTACCATTAATTTGCTTTAAAAATGTTTGATCACTTCCTTATGAATGATAATACATAAATAAAAATTTAAAAAGCTATAAGTTCTTTCTATTTTGAACATGTCTAAAACTCATAGCTTGCCCTATAAGATTGTTGTGCTTTTGATAGAGCCTTGTGAACCGGTTAAAGAAATGACTGGTAAGCGCTATTATACAGAAAGTCAGAGAGGTTACACAGATCTAGTGGCGGAAAAGATGGACATACTTTAAGAATAGAGATTGAACATCGCTCGCCGAAAGAACAAGTGAGACGAACATTCGTAAAAATTTAGAGTATTCAGATACTCTTTACATAATAGCTAGTGATGAAACAGCAAAAAAGAAAGCCGTTCAGGTTGCGTTTAAAAGCAATGTTTAGGCAAAAAAGAAGTTGAGAAAGAAGTTAAAAAAGCCAGTACAGATGAACTAAAACGAAGTGAGTTTAAAAGTCGGTTTGAAATCGAGTCTTATTAATTTATTTTAAATGTCACTTTATTTCTTCCCTCTCGATTTCAATTTGTGATTGATTTATTGCTTCTTCTATTTTTTCTTTATATTCCTCTTCTGTCATATTACCTTCTTCAGCTGAAATTTCTACTTTTACTCCGACTTTTCTAAATTTACTTTTAATATAATTGACTATTCTGACTACGTCGGATAGCTTTCCTGAAGGTACATTCAGCAAAAGAGTTATGCCCTTATATTCGGGTTTAGGTAATCTACCGAATTCTTCTCTTTTTGCTGCTATTTTCGCCTCTAAATTTGTTTTTTGTTCCGAGGATAAGCTCTCCCAAGGAATTTCTTTGCTAATTTTTTCTAGTGCGGATTCGCTTGAAACTTCCTCTAGCTTTCTAAGGTAAGACTCGAATTCCTCCTCCGTTAAAACTTTCTGAGGTAGACAAAGTTGCGCGTTTATTAAAATCTCTTCTTCAACTAATTTCGGAGTAAAGTCTTCTTTAAAGTGACGACAAACTGGTTTACCGTCATCTAATGTTCCAAGTCCAAAAAGTCCCTCTTTTATACCGTTTCTTATACATTCCCTTAAGAGATCGTCTGAGCTGATTCTTACTTCGCCCGGTGTTTTATAAAATGTCTCACAAATATTTTTTACATTAACATAATCTTTATGTTTCAGATATTTTTCTTTTATGACAAGTGGATCCAACTTTTCAACTATCTCCTTTTCACTTTTTAATTTTTCCATCACCTCTTTATCGAGGTTGATACTTACACCAACCGTTGATATTCCTAAATTGAATTCTTTAAAATCATCTTTTGAAGGCAGATAAATGAACCTGTATAAATCTCTTAATTTTCTTTTAATTTCCCTCTTGTTTGTTTCTATCTCTTTCGCTACCTCTTTCCTTTGCTGGGGTGTCAATCCAATGGATTCATCTTTCTCTATCATCTCCCACGCCATTTTACGTCTTAAAAAATCATTGAAGCTTGGCCTTTCAGAGTCTGACGGGCAAATGAAAATCATTGTATTACGATTAACCCTCGGGTGTTCGCCACATCTCTCAAGAAACTCTCTACATTTTTCCTTATTTTGATTATTCAGGATTATTAGTTTCAGTGCTTTTGTGTCTGGAATATCCTTAGTGTTTTGGGGCCAAATATAGATTTCGAAATATTTTTTAGTTAGAATATCCTCCAGAACTTTTCTTTCCTCCACTTTTAGATCATCATCGCTTATGTTTTCCATCCTTGTTAAAAGTATGAGGTTGAGATTTGGCTGGTCGCTAAAGTAAATTCTATCGTTAAATTGGAGATAAAATAGACTTTCTTTCAGCTTAGACAGTGCTTCTACGATTATGCTGCTTGGAGTGCCTATCTCAGCACATGATAATTTTATTTCAGTAAGGGTCGCTCCTCCTCTTCCAATACCAGAAAATGAATATAGAAAAATAGCTCTTGCTATTTTAGTTCCAAAATGGTAAGCAAGATAGGCGCCTCCAAGGTTTTTATCTACTTTTTTACAGCCAGCATCACTTCCAGTAATGTCTGCTGCAATAACACTATCAAATTGTGGGCCTATATGCTTTATTAGCTCTCTTCTTATTTCCTCATTTGCTAAATCAAAATCTCCCAATCTAATGAATGGATTTTTCGAATCTTTTAAGGAATGCACCACAAGTGATAAGAGTCTAAGAACGCCTCTTGTCCTTTGAAAAGTTACGAATGATCCCCATCTTTGATAAAGAACATCAATGACTTCAGGTTGAAAGGGATAGCTTTTCAAAAATCTTTCACGGTAGTTGGAAATCTCAATACTCTTTGGTAATATTCCCTCTTTTTCTACATATTCCAGAAATTCTTCAATGTTTTCTTTTGCTTCCTTCTCGTCTACGTTGCTAAAAAGCCTTTTCCTTATGATGGAAGATACTTCTTCGTCTTGTACGGGAGTATAAACTTTCTCCATTCTTCCGATAATTTTTTGTATTTGTTGGAAAAGTTTTTCGGCGTTTTCATCATAATGCTCAAGTAGACTTGATGGAAGCGTCAAGACTAAGAGAGATTTGTCAAGTGATTTTATTACGTCTGTAAGTTCGTGTATAAAGGCTAAGACTTGTGCTGCTAGGGTGGAGTCTTGAACTTTTACTCCCGCGGCTTTCACCGTATAGTGCAAAATTTCATCCATTAAAATTAGAAGAGGTTGTTTAGCTTCGAATAATAGTCTTAACTTTTCTCTTCCAGGCGAAACTAATCCATTGAACCTATCAATTTTTCCAGACAACTGCTTCTCAATTTCACCCCATAGCGTCTCCTCTCTTGGATCTAGGGCCGTCCCATCTATTACAACAACGTTAACTTTCCACTCTTTGGCTTTATGATAAAGGGCTATTAAAGAGTGGGTTTTACCTCCTCCAAATGGAGTTTGTAATTGAATGACAGGATCCCCACCTAGTCCCTTGAGTCTCTTTTCTGCGACATTTAACAGATTTTTCATCCCGCTTGTAAGAAAAGTCTTCTTAAAGAAAACATACGAGTTTCGGTAATCTTCAGGTCCTCTATTTCTGAAAACATCCCAGAGATCCGCAGCGAATATGTCTTCTGTTAATCTTCCTTCAAGTATGTCTTGATGGGGTATGGCAATTGTTGTGAAAGGTTTCATTTTCATATAAACTCCATTAATTTTTTCTGTTTATTTAGTTGTTTTACATCTATTAATATTTTCTCTTTCCTGGATAAGAATCCGTCGAGAAGCTTTTTTTCTTTGCTTTCATCAGGTAATGTTTCGGATATTGCTTGTGCAACTTTAAAAAACTCATCTTTAGTTCCCCAACCTGTTTCAGCTAAAACTTTTTTCATTTCTTCATTTTTTTCTTCTTTCCATAAGATTAACGTATAGTGTAGAACTTCTATAAGTTCATTTGGTTTCTCTAATTTTTTCAAAATTCTATCTTGTGGTCCAAGCACTCGAATGAATTCTTTCTCCTTTTTGATAAAACCTTTATCCCATTCCGATGGCAAATCTAATCCGACACTCTGGGCGAGTTTCCTAGCGTCATCAAAATGAACTCTTGCCTCTTTATATGTCCATCTCCATAAGAGATAAAATTTCGTCAAAGGGGAGAGTTCTCCAATAATGCCATTATGTAATATTTGTCTCACAATGTAATCCGTCACTACAGACCTTACAAAATCTAAAAGTTTATCCGCTCTTATTATGTTTCCTTCAAAATCCCTTATCTCTTTATATTTTCCAAAGATTTCTACTGCGGAGCCTATAGCTGCGATAAAATAGTCTGCTCCAGAAATTCCTTCTTTCCATAAGCTCTCCAGTTTTTCGTAAATTCTTTTCTTTATCTCTTCTTTAACATCATTATACCATCCCACCTCTTTCTTTTCAGTTTTGTGAGCGACAAAATAAATGGAAGAAGCTAAAGCAGCTGATTCTCTTGCTCTTAACCTTACTTGCATTTCTGTATGTATAGGCCAAGAGGCGGTAATGACAAGACCGGAATCTAAAAGGGAGTTTATCAATGCTTCCCAACCTGAAGTTGATTTGTGAGTGTAGACAATCGTTGCAATCCCATTTGGTTTAAGTACTCTATAAATTTCCTGAAATGATTTTTTGAGGTTTTCTTCAAAAAATTTCTTAGCCTCTTCCCAGCTCTTATTAAGTGTATAAGCAACGATTTCTTGAGATTTAGGAGTTAAAGGAGTAGCAAATAAATCTGGATATAAATCTCCAATAGTTCTTTTTAGCCAAACATAGAAGAAGTCGGAAAGATAGGAGTATGGTACATTGTCATAATAGGGTGGGTCCGTGAAGACTGCATCAAAGTAATTGTCAGGATAGGGTAAAAATGTGGCTGAGGATTTAGCGACTTCAGCAGGAGTTGTAGCAGTCTGACAAATATGATCAATTACTCGTTCTACCCATTCTTGTGCGTTAGGCCAACCTACATCCGTAAACGGATCGACTTCTACATAATCCCAAACCATTGCCAAAGCTTGTCTTCCAAACACGTGTTCGATTTTTTCTCCTACAACGTTATAAACAACCAAATTCGAATTCTTATCTGCAAGTCTATCTAAAATTATTGCCAAATAACTTGTTACTACTTTTGCATACTCTTTCTCATATCCTTCCTCGGTCATCTTCTTATATGCTTGCCTAACTTTTTCCACGAAAGTAATCAAAGCAAGCTTCTGGCGGGAGTTGAAAAGGTCACCCCACGAATTCATTCCATAAACCCATACGTTTATAACACCAAAAGATACAGGAACTCTTCTCAATGGTTCATCTGGAACAGGGTCAAATCCCCATTTTTCCATTAGTTCTTGTCTTTTCTTTTCAAGGTATTCTTCCGCCTCTTTGTATGCTTTTAAATCTTCCTCTTTGGCAACTCTGTAGGTTTTTCCCTTAGTCTTAGGATTATACAAAACTACTGCTATCATTCTTTGTCCAGATTTTCCCTGCTGGAAAAGTTCTCTAACGGTTTTATTATCGATTGGAGAACCACAAGCAGGGCAGTAAGCAATAGCTCTGCTTACCGTTCCTTTTGAAGGGTCAAACTGAGGATTTTCAACTATTTCAAACTCGATTTTCTTACCCCTAATAATGGGTTTCAATGCTATTTTTCTTTTTTCTTTTTTTGCTAACCAAAATTGCCTCATTAAGGGAATTTCTGCTTCACATAATGGATTTTGACAGGGAATCGTTCTTGCCCATATATACCCTACCGGAACAGAGCCATCCTCGTCACTTGGATAAAATCTTTCTATTTCCTTTTTTGCTTCTTCTAAAACCCAGTTTCCCCATTTCCTTACATCCTCAAGTAGTGGATTCTTCATAATCTCGGCTCGTTTGAATAGCCCGGAATTCTCCTCTATTTTTTTTGGCTTTCCATATTTCTGAGGATATTCAAGTGTGCATTTTAAAATTAACACCGCAACAGGATTATACTCTCCAGCATAAACCTCGCAACCAAGTCTTAAACATTCTAGAGGAATTGAGCCTCCTCCAGCAAACGGGTCTAAAATCTTCGGTGGGATTCCATTATTCGCCTTTAAAATTTCTTTTCTTGCTCTTTCAATTAATTGTAGATTTAAAGAGTTTTCCCACTTTGACAACTTAGCTATGAATTTCCTTTTTTCTTCTTTCTCTTCTTCTTTTGGAGCAGGAATTAAAGCAGAATAGCATGTAGCTCTAGAGGAGGCTAGAGGCCTTCTCGCCCACCAAATATGAAGGGTGGATATATGTCCATGTCTTATGTTTTTTTCTCTAACAGATTCTTGACTTACTTCTTTTATTGGAAAGCATTCATCAATGAATCTTTTTCCTAACATAGTATTACATAGGAATTTTTAGTATTATTTTTAATACGTCTCGCCTCTTTTGAATTTCTTCTTTAGAAATAAGTGGATTTTGCTTATTTTTACATAAATTCTCTAAATATCTGAGTAGGTAATCTGGTTCAAATTTTGAAGATGAGTATAAGGGAGCGAAGAACTCAAACTTATCCTCTTCAAATTTGGTTGCTATATATACAATCGGTAGATTAAAACCTTCGATTACTTCTTGGATAGGCTTGACATAGCTATCCACTGTTTTGTTCTGCAATTTCGGGTCAAAAATATGCCACAAGACTAAACTGTCGAATCCGAATAGACCGAATGACAGAGTCTGTTCCAATCCTTTATATGGGTTTCTCTTTTTATCCTTAAAAAACTCGATCTCTATACCTGGTAGAATAACTTTATTAAACTCAGAAAAGACAGGTATCAAATCAACCTCCATTCTTGGGGGTATCTCTTCTTCCCACCAGTCTGACCATATATCACGAAACCTCTTAGTTGCCAAATTAACACGTGTATAAATTTTCTTTAGATTATCACTCTTTTTCTCCCATAACAGGTCCCTTAATTTGTTAATAAGCTTCTTTTCATCAATTTTTTCTATTTCTTCATTTTTCATGCTTTTACCCCTTTGCTTTTTAATTCTTCCAGCGGAATCACGATGCGAACTAGTTCGATTTTTTCTTCGAATTTCAAGTTTTCAGCTGGGTTATTTATAATTT
>JBEPYP010000048.1:0-3155 GCA_041641355.1 Thermoproteota archaeon
TCTTGAGCTCTGCTATTTTTCCCGCTGAGATCACGACATTAGAAGGGGCATTCCTAATGCCTTTTTCAGGACCTAATACTGGAGCATCGCTTTCTAAAGCTAGGTTATCCAAGGATAAATGCTTCACCAACTTTTGCTTTTGCTCAGACCTAACAATAGAAGGAGGGATGGAAAAGAGAAAACCCCGCTTAGCTCCTAAGGAAGCGTATCCTATTGATCCATCGAAGGCATGCATCAATACCTTGGTTATCCCTGATTCCAAGAGCATCATTATGGCGTATTTACCAGCACTTCTCGAATGTACTACTAAAGGGAGATCTAATTCGATGGCTAATTCTATCCATTTCTTGAAGAACTTCTTGTTCTCCTCTTGCAACTTAGCGTTCCTAAATATGAAGAAATCTAAGCCTACTTCTCCTATTCCAAGTATTTTATCCTTGTTGGCTCTTACATAATCCACCATCTCTTGTAATTTAGATTCATCAAGAATTGAGTAATCCAAACCTACCGTGTAATAAATGAACCCTTCATATTTTTTGACGATCTCTTCAGTCTTCCTTACAGAATCCATGTTTAATGCAGAAGTTATTATTTTAGAAACACCTACGCTTTTAGCATGCTCTAATACTTTATCTAGATCTTCTGAGAAGGATTCGTCATCTAGATGGCAATGAACATCTATTAGCTCTGGCATATCATTTATTTTAATTTTAAAATTATTATATTTTGAAATTCACTGATAGAACGTTGGAGAGATTGTATCCTAAGTGGGAAGGAGAAGCTAAGGAAGGATGGCAAGGCAAGTGTGAGGTATGCTGGGGTTATTATATGCGAGGAATACAGCATCCCAATTCCCTTAAATGCTGGAAGTTAGGAATACCATTTTCTGCACTTAAAGACATTGATAAAGCGATTGAACTTACTAAAAAGATAACTAAGGAAATAGGTAATTCAACTTACAAGTATATGGTTAATCAAGGTTTTCTTAAACCATTTACAAAAGGAATAATTATTGCCTATTTTGAAAGTAAAGAAGATATGAATTGTTTTATATCTAGATTCCTTGAAGAAGGAAAGGATATTTTAAAACAGGTTAACATTATAGAAAGATTCTTTTATACCTATATAGTAAATACTGATGATATCAATAGATACTTCTATATTAGAAGAGGATGTCCAGAATATGATCGGAAATTCGGTGATTGGAGAAAATGGGAAAATGAATAATCATTTTCGGCCATCCCCTCTATTTGAGGGATTTCCTTAAAATCAATCCCTAGATCAAGAATCGGGAAAGGGCCTATAAAGGGAGATATTTTTAATATTAAAAAATTATCTCTTTTTAATCATCTTTAAATTATTTTTAAATCTATTTATTATCAAATTTTTAAATTTTCTTTATAATTTTTAAACGAAAACCCCGCTTTGGAGTTCGTTTAATCTCCAGTTATGCGAACTAAAAAAAGCGCTTAAGCCCATTCAAAATCCAGCAGTAAAGTTTTTGGAAAGTGCAAATTAGCAGCGAACATAACTATAACTTCACCAAACGCTCTCTAGTAAAGCTGTTGAATCTCATTAGCTTGGATTTTGTCTAATTACAAGTAAAACTAGTTAGCGTGTTTAAGAGCGCTTTTATGTTAAGAAAATAACTATCCTTTTATTTTTCCACAACATATTCTCATGACCAATGAGCAATGCAACAATAAAAGTGAACGATAGAGTCGTGGAAGTCGAGAAAGATGTGCCTCTTGGTGTTTCATTATACGAATTAGGTATAACCCACTACGAGAATTCCTTTAAATTCAATAGGCCCAGAGGTGCTTTTAGCTTTGAATGGTGGAGTCCTGAAAGGATATACGTCGAAGGATATGGACCGGTGAATCATTATTTGATGAAAACAAAAGATGGTTTATCGATAAGGATCGAGGATAGGAAAATCCAAAGGATGCTGATCAACTTAGTAAAGCCCTATTTAAAGGTAGGATTTCAAAACAAAAGGATATTCAGGAACAAGCTGGGCTGGAGCGTTTTATGGTATTTGATGAAAAGATCCATGCCCCATCCTAAAATACCCGAGCAAGTCAAAGAAACCAATAAACCTAGCCAAATCACGATAGAAACTGAAGTAGTAGTCATAGGAAGCGGTATTGGTGGGTTATCGGCGGCGATAGGAGCTAGAGAAGCAGGAGCAGAAGTGGTCATTCTAGAAGGAGATAGCATATTGGGTGGACATTTGGGTTATGATCACTCTATAGTTGAGAATTTCAATAAGCCTGGATACGAAATAATCCGAGATTTGTTGCTAGAAGCAGAAAAGCTTAACATCAAAATCCTCAAGAGCACTGCTCTCGTAGCTATATTAGATGATGCATGGATAGGAATCCAATTCGATGAACCCAACGGGAATTCCGTTTTGATAAGAGCGAAGAGCATAGTAATAGCCAGTGGAGCAAGAGAAGTATTGACGGTCTTTGGGAACAACGATCTTCCTGGAATAACTCTAGGATCTTCTGCTTTGAAACTCCTCAATGTTTACAAAATCAAAGCTGGAAGGAACATAAGCGTTATTGGTTCTAACAATTGGGCGGCTAGAATTGCGTTGCAGCTCTCAACCAAGGGATTCAGGACAACGCTAATAAGCACAGGCAATGAGATCGATGAATTCTATTTAAACCAAATAAAAAGCTCAGTGATAAGTCACATGAAAGGTTATAGAGTAATCGAAGCCTTAGGAACAAATCGGGTGAAAAAAGTGAGGATAAGCGATGGCAAAGAAACCCTTACTCTAGATACTGATATGCTTGTACTTGCATCTCTTCGTAGCCCTGCGATAGAATTGCCTAGTCAAATGGGAATACCTTTATCCTTCCACATAAAGCTAGGAGGATTTTTACCCCTCCATGGATGGGGAGGAGAAACAATATTCAACAACGTTTTCATAGCAGGAGAATTGGGAGGAATCGTCGATGAGCTTCCATCGATGTTCTTGAGCAAGGCTGCAGGAATTAACGCAGCAATAGCTTCTGGACATAAGGAGTTTGCAAAATATGAAGAAAACATAGCTGAAGGAAAGCGTAAGTTGTCTTCAAAGAATTACCATGCTTTAGAAGCATTGATAAAAGGCTTTGAGAACAACGAGGTTTTAAACGTAAACG
>JBEPYP010000048.1:3165-6788 GCA_041641355.1 Thermoproteota archaeon
AAACGGAGAAAACGAAGTTCTACAAAATACGGAGCATAAGATGAGCTTCCTTTGTCCTTGCATCGATGTAACGACTGAAGACATAAAGTCCGCAGTGAAAGAGCACAATTGGGCTTTGATGGAAAAGATTAAAAGGTATAGCGGTCTAGGAACAGGAAGATGTCAAGGTAAATATTGTTCTTTGGCTTCAGCTTTATACATTTCTAGAATAACAGATTCTCTTCCAATCCAAGTAGGGCTTTTCAGATTAAGACCTCCTTTAGTTCCCATTTCATTTTCTACGTTAGGGAGTTTTGAGCAATGAAGTACGAAGTCGTAATCATTGGAGGAGGCATCATGGGTTTAGCTACAGCATATCACTTAGCCAAATTGGGTTTGAAAGGTGCGGTATTTGAACAAAATTACATAGGTTCTGGTTCTAGTACACGAAATACATCTCGTTTTAGAGTCCATTTCTTTTCACCTGAGAATACTAAGTTTGCTATAGAATCTAGACGTAGAATATTGAACCTTGCTAAAGAGTTGAATTGGAATCCATTACCAGTTGTAGGAGGTTACCTATGGTTAATCCACGATGAAGAAACGCTGAAGCAATTCAAAGAAAGCAATAAGATGTGGAGTTCTCTAGGAGTAGCTGGTATTTTCATGGAAGAAAAGGAAGTTAAAGAGAAATACAAATACCTAAATACAAACGGTCTAATTGCAGCATTTTATGGACCCCAGGATGGTAGAATTCATCATGACTTCGTCACGTATGGATATTACGAAGCAGCGCTAAAACTGGGTTTCAAAGTATTTGAGCATAAAAAAGTCACTTCGATAGTGGTTTCTGGTAGTAAAGTTAAAGGAGTTAAAGTAGGAGATGCCTTCGTAGAAGCAAACAAAATAGTAGTATGCGCAGGGGCTTGGAGTAATGAGATATTATCTACTATAGGTATAAAACTACCCTTGGTACCTGAGAGAAGAGAAATAGGTATTACAGAACCCTTCAAGATAACGATAGAGCCGCTAATAATCAGAGGAAACACGTATGTGGGACAATCGAGCAGAGGAGAAGTCATAGGAAGCGGTAGCTATCAGATCGTTAAAGGATTGACTCCAATGACGAACACCTTGCAATGGGTCTCATTATTCGCTAAGAATTTAATGGAAATAATCCCTTCTCTAAGATATGCGAAGCTTTTGAGGATGTGGTCAGGTTATTATGAAGTCACACCTGATCATAGTCATATATTAGGAGATGATCCTGAATGGCCTAGCGGTTTATACGTAGGAACAGGGTTTAGTGGTCATGGTTTCATGATGTCCCCCTTTGCAGCAGAAGCCCTCGCTGAATATATCGTCGATGATAAGATGCATCCTTTAATGAAGCCTTTTTTGTATTCTAGATTCAAGGAAGAGAAATTAATAAACGAGACCTTGGTCATAGGATGAAATATTTTTGAACTAGCAAAATTTACATAGAATTGATTTTCGTCAAGGGAAAGGTTATTAATCATCCCAGTTTGAAAGAAGGAGCTTCTTTTCGTGAATTACGATCTTCCTAAATTTTAAATCAGATAATTTTTATACAAGTAAATTAATTATTAATTTAAAAAATTAAGATGGACATCAAAGAAGTTCTTAATGAAATAGAGATGGAAGCTAAGGAAAAAGGTCTTCCAATAATAGGGAGAGCTAAAGGAAAAGTCCTCGCTGAATTGGTCAAAAGACATGGAGTTAAAACAGTCCTAGAAATAGGAACTCTTATAGGATATTCAGCCTTGGTGATCGCAAGTAACCTAAAGGGCAAAGCCAAATTGATAACCTTAGAAATCAACGAAGATGTAGCCAAGAGGGCGATGGAAAACTTCAGAAAAGCGGGTTTGGAAAAGAAGATTGAAGTAATCATAGGAGATGCTAAACAAACAATTCCTAGCTTGAACTACAACTTCGATATGGTGTTCATAGATGCTGAGAAGAGAGAATATTTAACTTATTTGAAATTAGTAGAACCTAAACTTAAAAAGGGAGCTGTAATAGTAGCCGATAACGTGAAGATGTTTGAAGAAAGTGTTAAAGATTTCCTAAATTACGTTAGAAATTCAGGGAAGTATAAAAGCACTAACATAGATCTAGGATATGATGCAATGGAAATAAGCATTAAGCTGGAATGAACTTGAATACCTTTGTGTATAAATCTCCGTGGATAGCTGAATATTCTTCAACTATTTGAAAACCATTCTTAATAGCTGCATCTCTTAGTATTTTAGGTGCTGCGGTTATCAACACTGCACAATCTATTTCGATCTTCCTTAAAGAAACTAAAAAATCCTGGTAAAGTTCTTTGACATATCCTATATCTGCTGAACGTTTACCGTAAGGAGGATTTACAACCACTTTATTGGCCTCTTTAATCCATTTATCTAAAGATCTTGCATCTGATTTACAGAAATCTATTGTATTATAAACCAAAGCGTTCTTCGCGTTCAACATAGCACCTTTTAAATATTTGCTTGAAATATCAGAAGCTACGATCTTAAAAGCTTCACCATCGATCCTAACTCTTTCCTTTAGTCTCTCATAATTTTCTAAATCCAAAAACCTCAAATTCTTAAAAGCATATCCTAACTTACCTCTTTCTCTGAAAATGTATAACGGGATCTTCTTGGCCATCAAAGCAGCTTCTATAGGTATCGTAGCACCTCCGCACATCGGGTCTAACAATATTTCTCCATTCTTCCATCCAGACAAGTAAATCATGGAACTTGCTATAGTTGAGCTAAGGCCTGCAGGATGGTTATACCTTTTATAATTTCTTTTATGCAGCGATGTACCGGTGGTGTTTATTCCCAATGAAATTTCATCGTTCACTATTCTAGCTAGAACTTCTATATCAGGGTTTTCAAGATCCACCTTAAGTCTACATCCGGTCATTTCAATGAAACTATCTATTATCGCTTGCCCTATCCTGGAAGCTGCTTCTATGCTCGTGAAATTGTGCTTACCTATTCTTTCAACTCTCACAGCAAAGCTTTGGTGTCTTTCAATGAAATTCGTGTAGTCTAAATATCTTGCAAAATTGTATATATCTTGAAGCGATTCTATGCTTGCATAACCCAAAACGAAAATCAACTTATGAATTGTCCTAGAGAATATGTTAAGCTTGAATATCGCATCCAAATCACTTTTAAATCTAACATTTCCTATTCCTGTCTCTGTCCTAACTGAGAGAATTTCAGATATTTCTTTAGCGGCGATTTTCTCTAAACCTATGTTAACGGTAGCTAAAAACTCGTGCACTGTCTAATGAATTTAAGCCGTTAACGATTATTTTTTTATGCTATCCGTAAAGGACCTTGAAAATTATCTCAGATCTAAAGGTGTATTCTTCGAAATAAACATACATGAAGAGACTTACAGCGCAAGTAAAGCCAGCGAGGTATTAGGAGTAAGTATTGAAAATATAATTAAGAGCTTGCTCTTCATAAACGAGAATGATGAACCTATATTAGTCATAGTGACGGGAAACAGGAAGGTTAATCAAAGCAAATTGGCTAAAATGCTAAACTTCAAGAAACTGAGGCTTGCTAGGGCTGATGAAGTTATAGAACACACAGGATATGAAGCAGGAGGTTTACCAC
>JBEPYP010000049.1:0-6775 GCA_041641355.1 Thermoproteota archaeon
AATATTTCCAAGGGGTCTTCCATTTCGTTATAGAGAGGAGCTCTTCTTTTCATCGGATTCTTTATGAAAGCTCTAATTCTGGATATCAAGCTGTCTAGATCTTTAGCATGGAAGAAGAAATCCTCCTTACTGAACCTTTCATACACTTTCTGAATTTTCGGTAAATAATCTATTACCAAGGGAACTCCTGCCACGATCGCTTCGCCTATTATAGAACCTGTAGCTATTGCTATGTCGGTTTTCATCAATAGGGTTGGAACATCTAAAAATTTGCCTTTGTACCTTTCCAAGACTATTATGTTTAGCACATCTGAGAATTTTGTTATTTCATTTACTAGACTTTGAAAGAATTCATCTTTAGCCTCCATATGGGATGCTAAATAAGCTGGCTCTCTTATCAATACTGTTATCTTGTTTTCATCCAAAGCAAGACTTTCAATATTTTTGATATTATAATCATGCCTCTTAAGCCATGTAACTGCAGTGAGACCGTCATATTCGATCACTCTTTGCGCACCATATTTCTTAAATTCACTCCCACAGCCTTTAGGAACTATCATCAGCTCTGTTAAGGGAACAACCAACCTTGATACAAACACAGATTCAGGCGTGTCGTGGAAATCAAAAACAGGTATTCCAGCTTGAAAAGCTATCCTCGATCCTTCTACGCTCCCATGGGATAATAAAAACTTAGGTCTTTTCTCTAAAAACCATTCAAGTAAACCCTTGGATCTTTCTACGCTGAAAATCAATTTTTCTATCACATCTTTGCCGTGTTTGCCTATTACAGTATGACTTAAACCTAAGTACTTTATAGCTACAATACTCTCGCTGTAATCTCTAGTCGTAACTAATAGGTTGTATTTTTCTACGAAGTATTTGAAGAATCTAGCTTGTTTGGCTGTTAATATATCTACCCATCCTACCATACAGAGACTTATCTTTAAACGTTTAAAAAGTATTTAATTGCCTTCTTGAATAAACTCGGGCTCTTTACAAATCTAATCCCTTCAACCAAGCTTGGCTTTTGGCCATCTAAGAACACCTTGGCTAAGGTGAGAGGGTTCAATTCAGTTAAAAACTCTTTTATTTCCTCATCTTTTAAACTAAGCCAAAAATCCAGTATTTTCTTACCTTCTTTCAGATTTTTACCGTACTTTTCTGAAAATTTTTTTTCGTAATCTTCCTTAAAACAAATTTTCCCTGCATACAAAGCGAATCTTATTCCTTCGCCGCTTATAGGCATGACCATACCGGCTGAATCTCCGGCTACCACTACATTACCTATACGTAACTTTTCCAAAGGTCCTGCAGAAGGAAAAGGGGCGCCTTCGATTTCTCCAATAACTTCAACATCAAATATCTTCAAGAATCTCTTCAAATGCTCAAGCATTATCTGCTTAGAATTTATATGACCTCCTATGCCGAAATTACAAATACCTTTGCCATAGGGGAAAATCCATGCGTAACCGAAATTATATACTTCAAAATACAGAGAATCCTGCCTAATTTTATCTGTTTTACCATAACCTCTTAAAGCAGGTGCTAGTTTGTAATTAGAATAAGACAAACCACTCCTCCTAGCAAAAGTAGAAAGATACCCTCCTGAATCTACTATTAAATCGAAATTTTCTTTTGCGTTGAACTCCTCGATTCTCAATTTTGCACCCAGATCTATCGCTCGATTAAGTATTTCCTCCAAGAAAGCTCTCTTATTAACGATATATCCTTCAAAAGGTTTCACCTCTGCTTCAGTTATTAGCTTATTATTTTGGTATACAGCAACCCTGTGAACATAGCTTAACGCCCATTTTGAGTCCTCAGGAGATACATCTACGTATTCAAATGCTTCTTTAAATATTCCTTCACCACAAGGCTTTGAAGCTAATAATTTATTTCTTTCAAATATGAAGACTTCATGACCTTCTTTGGAAGCCCAATAGGCACAATTAACTCCTGCAGGACCTGCTCCTATGACTGCTATTCTCATCATTATTTATTGGGAATCAAAAGTAATTAACTTAGTTCACTGCCGTATGAGTAATAAAACCATTGTGGTAACTAAAGCTTTGAGAACTTCGATGACTTGGTAAGGTTGAGTTAGCATGATAACGATGGTTTTATGACAAATTTCTTTAGGAATCTCCGCATAAATGCGGGAGCCGGGATTTGAACCCGGGACACCGGATTCCACGCATGCCTGCCCCGGCATTGCATTATGAGTCCGGCATCATGGCCAGGCTAGATGACTCCCGCACAATTTTTAATATTAGAGAAATTACTTAAAAACGCTATCCGAAAACCCTTTCGTAATTCGCTTTCAAACTCTTATCCTGCAAGATTTCTTGCTCACATAATTTCTTTATCTCAGATATCTCAGGCATTTTTACTCCGAACCTCGAGAAATTAGCGTTGAAATTTTCAAGGATTTCCTTAAGATTTTCCATAGAAATTATTTCAATACCTAGATTTGCCTTCATCGTCCCCCCTCTTAAAATTAAGTTCTTGAAGAATTTAGGAGCAGTTTCATTGAGTTGTTGGAAAAGCTTAGCGACAGCGCTTTTGCCCATTACTTCAGCTATCGATTCCCCTAGCACCTCGAGGACGTCTGCTACGAATTTGAAATCTATTTTATAATTTTTATATGAAGCCTTAACACCATATCTGAAAAAGATGAAAAACAATAATTTGATTCTTTCCAAATTTCTTAACTCTATTAATAGATCATTTTTCTCCAACAATCCTTCTAAATATTCCCTGTCTATCTTTTTATTTCTGTCATAATCGTTTTTTATAGTATATATTGATCTTTCCAGTAAAGCTTCAAAAAATTCTTCGTCTTCTATAAACTTTATTAATTTAGATAATTTAATCAATTTTGTTATATTTATCATATCACCTTCAAGCGGGTCTGTCACCGCAAACCTTGAATTTTCCTTTAGAAGAAATTGTGATATGTAATTCTTCACAAGCTCATTCCCATGTACTAAGATCAAAGCTTTGGCTGATATTCTTTTCAATAAATTTATCAAATCCATCACATTTCCATGCTCATTTAGCTCATACAGCACTACATTACATTTCCTACTAAGCGCTATCCCCTTGAACTCTATTAATTCGCCTTTTTTCGATACTAATATTCTTTTAGCTATCGTCTTATCATCAACCCTTCCTGTGAACAATATGGTTGCGTTTTCGTCCAAAAATACTTCCTCAACATAAAACAGACTTTGACCATGCTTTAAATTCGCTGAAGTAGTCAATACGATTAGAGGCTTTTCATTTCTCACCAAATCTTTTCTCATGTAATCAGGAACAAGTTTTATTAAACCTGAAGACCTCATGTTTTGATAGAATTTAGCTAAGTAGCCGTTTAGATTTGAAGAATAAGTATCGTATATTCTTATCACGTCCCTTATACTTCCATCCACGTAGATCGTAGCATGCGGTATTTCATTATTTATGATTTTATAAGCTAGGTAAGCAGCTATTTCCTGTGCCCTTCCAGCAGCTGGCAAAGGAAATATAACTCTGCCTTTTAACTTTATCGCAGAAGCTACGAGGCTGGCAATTTTTTCTAGAGTTTCATTGAAACTATCAATGCCTATAGTGAAGTTGCTCTCTGAAATCACCACATCGACATTTCCTAAAGGCGCCTCGAATTTACCAGCAAGAGGGAGCTCGAATAAGCTTACATCTCCAGTATAAAGAATCAAATTCGAATCGAATCTAATCAAGTAAGATAGAGCGCCTAATAAATGTCCTGCACGAATGGGCATTACTTTATAATCATCAAATTTAACTAGCATGTCTTCTTTTATGAATTCAACGCTGTTCATGGTTGTTTCTATCTCTTTCATGGGTATTCTATACTTGTCCTTTATCTCTAGGCTACCTATCGTTATTTTACCGATTTCAGCCGTAGGTTCGCTCATGTATATTTTAGCGTTTGGGAACATTTGCTTGAGTAGCGTTAAACCCCCTATGTGATCTGCATGCGCATGCGTTATGAATACCTCTTCCACATCTTCTTCTATTTTACTGAAATCTGGCATTTCTGATTGAAAACCACAATCAAAAACTACGGCCTTCCCGTTATTCTTGATTAGCAGGAATAAATTAGGCTTTCCACTACTACAGCCGCTTATAAATTTGAATCTCATGAATAAAAGAATATTAAGAAAACCTTAAAAATAATCCAAATCTAGATTCGCTGTAAGCTTAGAAAGTGCATGAAAATCTTTCCTTTTAAGCTCGAAATCTGCAGAAGCTACATTGTCCTTGAGTTGTTCTAAGTTCTTTGCACCAGGTATTGCTATTACATCAGGATGAGATATAAGCCAGTTTAAAGCTATCTGATTAATTTTCTTCCCGTATCTAGAAGCTATGATTTCTAGTTCCTTTAATACACTGGAGATTTTCTCTAGGTTTTCCTTTCTAAACCAGGCTTTATTCTTCCTTATTGAATCTTGGGGTACATTGGTAATATTGTATTTGCCCGTCAAAAGACCTTGGGCTAAAGGACTATATGCTATTATGCTCATCTTGTTAAGCCTACAATACTTCTTTATCTCCTTCTCCACCAAACGTTCTATGAGATTATATTGAACTTGATTCGAAACCAGAGGAGCATATTTTAAATGCCTTTTCAACTCCTTTATCAACGGGACTGGAAAATTGCTAACGCCTACTGCCCTTATCTTGCCTTGTTTGTAAAGTTCATCCAGCGCTGAAGCTGTTTCTTTAAGAGGAATATAAAAATGAGGCCAGTGTATTTGATAAAGATCTATGATGTTAGTGCCCAATCTTTCTAAGCTCTTATTACATGCTTTAATCACGTCTTTATATCTTAGATGAAAAGGAGCTACCTTAGTAGCTATAACTACATTATCTCTAATCCCTTTCAATGCCTTACCTAAAACGGTTTCAGAAACACCTTCTCCATATATCTCAGCAGTATCGAAGAAGTTTATTCCTAGATTATAGGCTTCTCTTATTATTTCGATGGCTTTTTCTTCATTTAGCTCTGTCCCCCAACCCCAGTTAGGATCACCGAATTGCCAGCAACCCAAGCCGATCACTGAAACTTTTATATCAAGACTACCCAGTTTAGTATATCTCATAGCATCAAAGAATACACCAGGATATATTAATCTGTTATCCTTTTACTAGCAGCTTTCCTTAATCTATTCATTATAGCTAAGCCCAGTCCTTTCTCTTCTATACCTTCCACTATTATGACTTCTACGTCCCTTTTATCCATTTCTCTGAGAGAAGAAAATAAATTATAAGCGACCTCGAATAGTTTCTCTTTACTACCTAATACCATTAGGTTTTCGTGATCTTTAAAGAAATAAGCAGTTTCCTTGGATAATACCAAACCAACCTTCTTGTATTGTCTTAATAATTCGCGTATCTTAGAAACCAAATCTTTACCCTCAACTAATATCAAAGGCTTCTCAGGAGCATAATGTCTGTATTTCAAACCTGGAGAGATAGCTTCTCCTTCGAAATCTGAAAATCCTCTAGCGAAAGAAGGCACTAATACTTTGCCTATGATTTTTTGGAGTTCCTCTAAAGGAAATGCTCCCGGTCTAAGGAGAACTGCAGGTTCCCTTGTAAGATCGATTACTGTTGATTCAACACCATAGAAAGTCTTTCCTGCATCGAGTATCAAAGGTATTTCCCCTCCTAAATCTTCTAAAACGTGTTTAGCCTCCGTAGGACTAGGCTTACCAGATTTATTGGCACTAGGAGCCGCTATGGGTCTTCCAGACGTCCTTATCAAAGATAGAGCCACAGGATGAGCAGGTGATCTTACAGCTACAGTTTCAAGACCTGCAGATACTTCTGGAACTATCTTAGGCTTCCTTTTTAATATGAAAGTCAAAGGACCTGGCCAAAATCTCTCAGCAAGCTCTATTACTTTACTAGAGACTTCGCTGGCTACATCATACAATTCTTCAACGCTACTCACATGGACTATTATGGGATTATCCATAGGCCTTCGCTTCACCAAAAAGATTTTTTTGACCGCATCAGAATTTGTAGCATCAGCTCCTAAGCCATAGACCGTTTCTGTGGGAAAGACTACCAATTCGCCTTTAACGATTAATTCTGCAGCCTCTTTGATAGCTTCTTCTGAAGGATTTATAGGATCAACTTTTATTACTTTAGTGTTCACAAGGCATAATTAAGGAAAAAAAGATTAAAACCAATTAAAAATAATGATAAAAAGGGGTCGTAGTTTAGCTTGGTAGAATGCGCGGCTTGGGACCGCGTGGCCCCAGGTTCAAATCCTGGCGACCCCATTAAAGCCAACTCTTGAGAAATCTGACTCTCACCACGCCAAGAGACAAGGCTTTAGGTTTTCATGAAAAATTTTGTTGACTTTTCCCCATTTTCCATGGTCTGGGAAAATCTTAATAAGAATAGGCTCCTTTAGAGCAAGAGAGGAGTATTTGAGTTCTGACTTTCTACATATGTCAATAAATATTGTGACAATACTATCTTCTAGACATGCTTAAACACTTGTTGGCATGATATGCGATAAAGCAAGCCTTAAAATCGAAAAGTTACAGATATAAGAAAATACAAAGCGGAAAAAAGATTAGTATAAGGATTTCTGAAGTTCTAGCAGACCTTCACAAGATCGCTAAAGATCTACATATCTGAAGTTAAGGGCCGTTAAAATTATGGATTTAGCATAATATAGGCCAGACTTCTCTACTGACGTACTAATTCGGCAAATGTTCAACCGATAATATAAGAAAGC
>JBEPYP010000050.1:0-6721 GCA_041641355.1 Thermoproteota archaeon
AAAAAAGGTTTGATGAAAGTTTTGTGGATCATCTTGGAGATCATACTTATAACATTATCTTCAAGCTTAGCACCCTTTCAAGTCGAAGAAACACAAGTCCAAAGCATAAAGTGTATTAAAGATCCTTTAGGAATGACGATCTGTTACGAAAGGTATTTGATCTTAATAATTTATAATCTTGACGGTAATATTTATCCTAAGGTCATCACAGAAAACGAAGCTTTAATCTATTTTGATGGAGTACCATACATAGACGGTTCAATCATTCCCTTTAATCCTGGAACCTATACCCTTAGAGCCTGGTTTAACGACGACTGGGAATTCAGCGAATGGGGTGCAAACGGAGGTATAATCATAGAAAACAAGACTGCGGTAAGCACTAGAGTAAGATTGGTGGATTGCCCCATTACAACAGGCCAGGTGGGGTATTGCACCATTTTCTTATATCTAAGGTTAAAGAATATACCGCTACCTGATAATTTTTCATGGATTTATTACGGCAAATTGAAAAACGATCTTATAATAAAGAATGCAATGAATAATAAATCAAATTTAAAATTTTTACCGTATGAAAAAATAAAAATAGACGTAATAGCATACATAAACGAAAATAAACCATACGCTACAAATCCTATCAATGCCTTTACATATATTTCTTTGTTAAATAGTATTAAAATTAATAATTATGGATTTTCAATAAAAAATAAAGAAGTATTACAAAAAACTAATGAATTAAATCAGAAAATAATTAAAAAATATTCAGGATTATTGGATTTAAAAGGAAATATAACAATAAGTTATCCAAATTCTAACTACGAATTAGGTTTTTCAAATTTAAGAGGAACAGCTAGCATAATTTCTACGACATTGGTTAACATAACGTGGGTATGGGATGAAATAAGAGGAGATACGATAATCCACAATCGCGTTACCAAAATACTAGACGGAGCTGTTACCAAAACAATTTACGTTTCTAGTATATTCCCAGAATTGGAAAACATATATGATTTGGGCGATAGCTTCCTGATAAAGCTGAAATTATTCTGGATAGAAGATCTTGGAGAGGTATTAAACAAGACGGACTTGATAGCAGGATATGTTAGAGAAATGAAGAAATCAACAGGAGTTAGCGATGATAAAGGTTATTTGAATATAACAATACAGAAAAAAGAGTTGGAGAGATATTTGCTAGGAACATATGGTTATATCAACGTAGACTTACAGTTCAAGGACAATGCCCCCATCATAGGAGCACAGTCTTTACTAATAAGATGGTCCAAACTGGCAAGTTTAGTCTTGAAAAATAGCCCTGAGGAAATCAGAATAAAAATAGTGAAGTTAAACGAATTCATGCCTGTTAGAAACGCTAAAGTTGAGTTGATAATAGATGGGAAGATAGTCAAATCTGTTGTTACTAACTATGATGGAATAGCTTATTTTTACTTGGGCAATATCAGTTACAAAAAAATAGAGATTAAAGTAAGAGTATACGAAAGTAAAGAAATATTACTGAGCTCAAACTTTTCCGACATCATAATATACACAAAGCTTTATCCATGAACGTTTCTATACCTATAATCAAAGCGATAAGCTTTTTTTCTATAATATTGATGTCTTCTTTTCTACTATTATCTTACCTTTCTTCAAGCGGACAGAATTACAGCTCAAGGGTTGTTGAAGCAGAAAAGGAGGACATAAAGAGGGCGTTTAAGGAAATATTTACGAGATCGTATTTCGAAGAAGGACAACAAATCATAACGGTGAATTTGGGTAAAAGCGAACTCAATTTGATCCCTTTCTACGCGAACTTTTCGATATCGATGCCAAACGAAAGATTAGAATGGAATATTAAGTTTGCGGCGATATGCTTAACAAAACCTTGTGCAATAGATCAAAATAATTTATATTCTTTAAATAAAGAAGTGATTAAAGAAAATGATGCAACATTAATTCCTACTCTAAATATTTTATCAAATATAACATTAATAAATAACCTAAAAATTTATATATTCTTTATAACACAGCTAACTTTAAATTCATCATTAACATTAATCAGTGAAAATCAAGTAAGAATAGAAACAAAAAAATATAAGGAAGAAATAGCAAGGAGTTTTGAAAACGATTCAATTATAAACTTTGCAATAAACGGAAAAACATTTTATTTCAGTCCTATAGAGAAAAACTCAATTGTAATCTTTTATTTGACAAAGATAACAATTAATATAATAAATATTTGATTATAATGGATCGAGCTATTGTAGAAATCTTAAACACAAACGCTTTAATTGTAATTTCAATTATCTCAATCTTTTTCTTTCAAAATATTTATTTTTATGCTATAAATAGTTATGATACCATAGAAATACAACTAATATATAACAAAATTAAAAATATTATTGAAGAAATTTATTTTAATTTTAAAGAATATGGATACAGTGAAAATATTACATTGTTTTACAATAAATTCATATATTTAAAAGGAGAAAACTTTGTTTTACAGATTAAACTTAATAATGTAGAAATGAAAATTGTTTCTCCTTTGAGGATTATAGGAGAAGTGAATTCTAAAGTCGTTGTTTTTTCTTTTTTTAACAACGCAATCCTAATCTCATCACCTCTTTATATACCCCCACAATAGTGAGATGAGGAAAGTCCTAAAATCCAAGAGAGGAGACATATCGGCGCCGATAATAACTATGATACTAGTAATAGCATCGATAAGCATAGCAGCTCTAATAGTGTCGTGGCTATACGGAGTTGGTATTTCAGCGAGTAAACAAGCACAATTAATAATCATAGGCACGCCCACGATACAACAAAATGCCTCTTCCTTTATTCTTTATATCACTGTCAAAAACACTGGAACAGTTGCAGCTAGCATAATATCAGTAAGCGTAACAGACGGCACGACAACTTATACCACAAAGAATTTCATCGTAGGAGATTCCAGAACTACTACTATTGGTGTTAGTCCAGGCGCAACAATATCTTTCGCTGCTCTATTTAACGCAACATTACCAAGAACTTTTCAACTACAAGGAGTCCTACAGAGCACTGCAGGTACTACGCCTTTCATAGCTGTGGTTCAAAAATGAACAAAAGAAATCAGAATATAGTATTTAAAATTCGATTTAAAAAATGAAAAAATATTTTTTTTCTAATAATTTAAACTTATTTTTTAAGATTAATCGGGCTTCTTTGGCGAAGGAGACTATAATAGACGAATATAAAGTAGGCCTATCTCACATCTTCATAACAAGCGACGGAAAATATATTGTAGAAGATCCTCCCATCTCAGAGAAGGAACTTTACTCTTTAACAGAAACTTTGGAATATTTGTTATTCAAAATAGATTCAATAAACATAAGCGAAAGCAAATCTTTTGAAGAAAAACTTAGAGTAATGGGCATAGTTAATGACAGAGTAATATATTATCTTAAGAGAGAAATATTCGGATTTGGAGCCCTAGATCCTTTAATCAAGGATCCTAAAGTAGAAGATATACAAATACCAGGCCCTAATATTCCAGCTAGGGTCATACATTCAGACTATGATAAGCTAGTAACAAACGTAATATTGAATGAAAGAGAAGCGGATCTTTACGTTGAGAAATTAATCTATAAAAGCGGTAAGAGCATTAGCTCTTTTAAACCTCTATTGTCCATTAGGGGTTCTGAGACTACGAGGATAACTGTAACCTACAAAAGAGAAATAGGCCATAAAGGAAGTAGCATAACGATAAGGAAATTCCCTGAGAATCCTTGGAGCATAACTAGGCTATTAGCTAATAATACGATAGATCCTTGGATCGCTGCTTTGGCGATGATGCTGATAGAGAATAGAAAGGCAATCTTAGTGATTGGAACTATGGGTTCAGGCAAAACTAGCTTGATAAACGCTCTAGCGAATTTAATCCATGAAAGAGCCACGATAATAACAGTAGAAGACACGCCTGAGCTAAGGTTAGCTCATCCATACTGGATTCCTTTAGTCACAAGGGAAAGCTTGACTATAGATGAAAAAGGAGGAATAGACATGTTCACGCTTGTAAAGCATGCGCTAAGGATGAGCGGAGATTATTTAATAGTAGGAGAAGTTAGAGGGGAAGAAGGTAGGATTTGGGCTCAAGCTATAATGACAGGACATGGAGGGATAACTTCTTTCCACGCTGAAACCCATACAACAGCTGTGGAAAGATTAATCTCAGATCCTATAAATATTGATATAGGCGGTTTAGCTTCTCTCCATTCAATAATAGGGATAAAGAAATATTCTATGATAAAAGAAGATGAAAGAGGTGTTGCTAGAAAGGTATTTCTAAGAAGAATATCAGATATCTACAACCTTGAGGTTTCATTTGAAAAGAAAAGAGTAAAATTTTATAGAATAAATAGATTTAATAGCGTTGAAGATAAATATGAAAAAATAAATAACGATGATTTATTGAAATTATCTTCTATTAAGAAAATAATTGAAGAAAAAGGTTGGGATGAAAAGAAGTTCTTAGAAGAATTGGACTTAAGATATAAATTTTTTACAAAAATTAAAGAAAAGATTGGAGAAAATGAAGATATTTTAGATTATAAGGTGATTACTCAATTAATTTGGAAATTTTATGAAAATCCAAAGCAATTCAAGTTGGAAGAAATTAAAGTAGAAGAAAATGAAGGAAAACATGTAGAAGAGGAGAAAGAAATAGAAATTAAAGAAGTAAATGAATGAAAAAATAATAATAATAGAAGGGGATGGAATTAAAAATAAAGATAAAAAGATAAATTCTATAAATTTTTTAAGTAAGATATTTATTCTTTTGTATTCTATTATTTTATTCATAAATACAAAAGAAATTTTAATAATAATAAGCGGTATAGCATTATTTGTTTTAATATTAATAATTACAAAATACATCTCAAAAATAATAAAAAAAGGATTTAAAATTGATGATGATTTCTCTGCTAAGCTTTTATATACGGAAATAAAATACCATCCCGATGAATACGCGGAATTAATCTCAGATCTCCTTTCGACTACAATTCTTTCTTTATTTTTTAACTTAATTTTATTTATTCTTACATCTATTTTAATTGAAATAAACATAATTAATTTAATTTTATTTATTTATTTTTCTTTTTTACCAGCAATCTTTCTGATATATTATTTCTTACTTCCTTATTTCAAAGAAAATAAATACAATTCAGAAATTGATAAAGAAATACCTATAGCAATGATGATTATGACCGCATTTAGCGCGTCTAATATAAATCCCTATACAGCTTTGGAAAACATAAGCAACTCTTTTTTCTTAAAAGCTTTTAAAAAAATATTTAAACAAATAGAAAAACTGAGATTCTTCTTAATGCTTAACCCTGTGGATGCTATAGCAAATTTCTCTAAAATAACAAGCCACGAACCATTAAAGAAGTTTTTACAGACAATTTCAGCTGTAAGCTTAGGTTCTAGTGTTCATTCTCTTTTGAAGGAACAAATGAAGGATACTTTCAGAATATTCGAAAAGAAAATAGAAGAATTCATAGAAAAGTTCAATATAATACTTGCAGCCCAACTCCTTGTCTTCGTATTAATACCAATAGCTTCTTTGATGATGATGGTATTCACACAAGGAAGCATGAGCAGTATGCTCTTTTCGCTTTACATCTTCCCCACGACTTTCTTCTTTTTATTTTACGTAATGATCCAAGCATTAAAACCAACTTTTCTGAAAATGGAATTCAAAAGCAGCTATAAAGAAATATTATTAATCTCTTTTCCGTTTTTTTACTTCCTCCTAAACTTTTTAGGAATAATCACAGTTAGTTTAGCCTTTCTGCTATCTCTTTCAAGCATACTTTTAACATATTATCTATTGAATAGGAAAAAATCGAAAGAATTAGAGATGCTATTGAATGAACTACCTACTATAGTGGCAGATATTGCTGAGGAAATAAAGAAAGGCAAAGGACTTTATCAAGCCATTGAAGCATTAACAGATAGATACGAAAAAGCTAGGTCTTTACTTAAGCGAATTCTATTTCTAAAAAAGCTAGGATTTTCCATAGAAGAAGTTCTCAAAAAAGAAAAGCTACCACTTTTCTTCAGCCAGACATTGATTGCCTTGGACGAAATCGAGAAAGTAGGCCTTGATCCGTCAACGATAAAGGATTTCGCAGAATTTACGAATAGGTTGGATGGCATAAGGAAGATTTTCAAGCTTAGGATTAGGTTCTTTAAGTTGTCTAGCTTATTGATAACCGCATTGCTCGGTTTCTCTTTAGGGATAACTTTAAGCGTGATCGGCAATTTGATTTCGGTATTCAAGACAATAGGAGAACTCGCATACACTGGTTATTCTTTGAATTTTTTCAACGTCTCAATCACTGTAGAAGAACTAAAGGAAACGGTATACATAGCAGGATTCTTGAATTCTGCCTTACTAGGTTTCTTAGGAGGTTATACAGATTCTAACTCAGTAGAAGGTGCCAAAAACGCTTTATTATGTTTGATTGTGCTTATAGCAGCCTTGTATTCTACTTCCTTTTTAGGATTTCTTATGTTCAAATAATGGAAAGCGCCCTTGAAACAACCATAGCTGTTCTAATCTTCGCGATGTCTTTAAGTTGGGCAGTGCTAAGCATAACATTTCAAATTGGTTTGAACAGCGAAATTTTCCTTAATTTCAATTTGCTCGAATATTCCATTGCAATAAAAAACACGATAATCGGCA
>JBEPYP010000051.1:0-6700 GCA_041641355.1 Thermoproteota archaeon
TACATTAGAAGCAAATACTATTACTAGGATTCTTTTGTCTTTTAGATCTGAATCGCTTACTAGCTTTTCAGAAACGTCTTTTAAACTGAATTTAGGCATCGGGTCTCCTATCTTCAGTGTAAACGAATTTGTGCTCATATACTTTTATTTTTCCCCATAATAAAATATTTATGAGTTCTTTCGCCGTATCTTTAGATAAAGTAAAGAAAGACATCATATCTATCTTAAAAGGACTAGGTATTGAAGCGGAAGAAGTAGCTTCTTGTAATGCCAATATAAAGCTAAGGAAAGGCTATGCTAGTTATATTTATGCTAATGATTATGTTACTTTAGAAGCTAAATTGAAAAGCTTTGTAGAAGATGAGGATTTCAAGAAGTCAAAAAGCAAGGTTTATGTATGGTCAGAATATGAAGGGCAATATAGGTATGTTCAAGTAGGTTATTTCCTGCCTAACGAAGGAGGTTTGACTAGATTGAACATTCTTACTGTGAGCGTAGCACAAAGTTAGCCGATAAAGAAATTATTAAGGCTATTACTGATAATGTAAGCGGTATCAAGAAAATTAGAGCATATTGTTGAACAGGGATTAGACCCGAACTTATAGAGCCTATTATGATTCCTGTCAAAGAAAGGCCTTGTAATATTCCAGAAGCTGAACCTCTCGCTTCTTCTCTCATCGAAGCAGTTACATAGCTGGAAGCTAAGAACCCTAAGCCTAAAGAGACCCCTAGTATGATAGAAGCAACAAGATAATAAGCCACATTGAAGTAAAAGACCAAGGATGTAAAGAACGCTGCTAAAGAGGAAAAAGCCAAGCTTAATTCCGGCCTAATTCTTTCAGATATCAAAGATGAAATATAAAAGAATGGTATCGATGTAGCTGTAGCAATAGCCATGAATATACCAACTCTAGCCGCGGCTTGTTCATGGGGTAATTTCTCTACGATACTCAAAATGGGTCCTAAGCTTCCTACTACAACGCCATTTATCAAATAAACGCTAAACATCGTTACGAAGGCAGGAAGTAATTTGAGGTAATTCATTTTTATTACACCTAGCGAATTTCCTAATCTATATCCAAAGACTTCTTTTATTTTGAGATTGTAGACCAGTAACAAGGCAGTTACATGGAGAGCGATTATAAAGGAAAAAACAGCGCTAAAGCCGAATCTAAATACTAATGTTGCTGTAAGTCCAGAACCTATTAGTATACTTATTGCGGTAAATGTCCAGAAAAAGCTTAAAGGTTTACCTAATTTCCTGAAGCTATCTCCTACCATAGCTATAGCTGAAGGGAATATCATGGAATCGAAGAACGCATGTAATGCTCTTGCGATTATTAAGTATGTGTAATTTGGTGCTAAAAGATATATTATAAAAGCTAAGATGTCTCCTGGAATTCCCATCAAAAGGACTTTCCTCCTACCTATTCTATCAGCTAAGTATCCTAGAGGAAAGCTTACCATGATAGCTATAATGGAATAAAGAGCTACTATAATTGCCGCAACCCCCCTAGGTGCGTTTAATGAAACAGCATAACTCGCCAATATAGGGGAGAGCATAGCGGTATCTATTATACCTACAAAACCTATGAATGCTATTATAGGCAGTATACGCATTGAATGAAAATTGTTTTACCCCTATATATTCTTATGTATTTTTTTGTATGAAAATTTATAATAAAAAAAGTGAACTAAATAATTACGCCAATCTCTTTACTAAATTTATTTTTTTAAAAAAGAGAAACTTAAATTCATATAATAAATATCGAAATGATGAATAGATTTGTAATTAAATTTACTTTAAATAACTAAATTTAAACTTAATAATTTTAAGATCTATTCTAAACTAACAAGTTTTCTCGGCATTTTAAATTTAATAACCTGGTAAATCTATTTTTTGGACTAAACTTTCGTATATTTTTTTGGCTTCGTTAACGAATTCCCTATAATCTCTAATGGTCACAACAGCAGGTAGCTTAACAGCTTCTCCGAAAATCAAAACCTCTCTTTTCTTAAGGGTTGAAACAACTGGTTTGAACAGTTCGCTGTATTTCAATCCTCTAGTCGCGCTTTCAATGTCTCTAGGTTCTGTGAGCGTGAGCACGAAGTTGTTCCAAAGCATCGCCATAACATCTTCAGCTATCTGTGATGGTCTTTGATCTATTATGGCCAACAATACTCCTCTTTTCCTCAATTCTCTAGCTATGTTTCCAAAGGCAGTTTTACCGTAGAATTCCTCTGAAAGGAATTTATGCGCTTCTTCTAAGAATATTAGGATCTTATTCTCAAGTCTTCTTCCTCTCATTATTTCATCGATGGCCTTCTCCCAGATTCTCTTAGCTAAAAGTTGGGCTATTAAAATATAAGCTCGAGGATCATCTCCATACCTTCCAAAGCTTATTATTATATTCCTATTGCCTTCAAATAACTCGTTTACTATTTCATTCAGATTTTCTTTATACTCAGTACTCAAGAATTCATATCTGTTCAAGGACCTAAGCTTAGCCTTACCAGCTCTAAGTGCAGATAAAGCTCCAGGTCCCAAACTTTTCACATACTCCCCTATTTTTTTCTCCAATCTTTCATATTCTGGACTCGTGTAAACATCTTCTAGGTACCCTAAAAGGTATAATAACCACGAATTATCCTGCTTCGTTGTTGAGCTCTGTTGTATTTGACTAGTTTGTTTTGGCATCTCATTTACGGCTTTATTTATGGCGAATCTAAACGAAGGGAGATAAGCTGTGAAATTTTCAGATAAACCTAAGATTTTTTCCAAGACGTAAAAATCCTCAATCGTTATTTCGCTCAGATCTATCATTAATTTCTCCAACCCTCTTTCTTTTGCTAGCGCATGATCTGGGGAGCATCTCAAAAATTCATTCCTAAAAATCAATCCAACACCATCTGCATAATCATTTCCATGCTCGTCCTTTACCTTTAAGCCATATTCGCTGTGCATATCGAAGATCAAGAGCTTAATCTTTTTATCAGGATTTCCTAATTTGTTGAAGAGAACTATGAGCGTACTTATTATATTACCTAAGTGGGTTTTTCCAGTTCCGGATTTCCCAAAAATCCCAAAAGAGCCCCTTGTTAAGATATCTATATTCAACGGTATCATCACTTTAGATTCTATTTCTTTGAAGGGATGTTTTGAATACCCTATGCCCCAGTTAACTTTGTTATCTATCGTTCCATAGAAAATTTTTATGTTTTTTTCGCTAGGTGCTAAAACCTTAGCCATGTGAACAGGAATTGTATCAACTTCTTCAGTAATTTTGCCGTTAGTTTGAGCTAAAGGTATTAATCTAAGTCCGGTAGAAAACTTGTCTTTTTCAACGTAACTTTCTTTTGTTATCTCGGCTATTCGCCTACCTGTTTCCTCTTTCATAAGAGAAACGTTTTGGCTAGCTCTTTCTGAACCTTTTAGGTGGCATGTCTCAGATATTATTCCTAAGTATATTCTTTTTTTACCTTCTATGACTGCGAGGGAATTTGTTGATATATCCTCGGTCAAGCTATAATCTCTAAGCTGAGCCAGTATCCCTTGACTAGTACTGGCGTTCAATACAAAAGCTAATTCCTTGGTAGCTTTTTCTCCATCCATCTGATTAATATAGTGTTAACCTTTTCTATTAACATATCCAAATAATTTTCGTCCAGGCTTTTTTGAATAGAACTTAACATCATTTGTATTTCCTCTAAACTGAAATATTTAGACAAATTTTCGAAGAAATTCTCCAAAAAGAAAAGGAACAAACTTTGTTCTTGTGGAGGCAGGCTATTATATATTAAAGGAAGATATCTCAGTTCGAATTTTTCATTCATGATGTGCAGATCTCTTATGAATTCTCTAGTAGGTATAAAAACCAAATCATGGATTAGAGGAATGTTGCTAGGTCTTGTTTGGTTGAATTCTCCTTCTCTAAAATAACCTACTGTTATCGCTTCGCATACAGCGGAGTATTTTTCAGGAATATCCTTATAGCTTCGAGCCAATTCTTCTCTCTTCATTTTAAATAACTTAGGTTTACTAGGCAGATCTGCAAAGGGTTCGATCTTTATCGCAGTTATAACCCCTATATCGATTTCTTCCCCAGCTAATACGACTACAAAAGAAGAATAGCTGGGAATATTCGAAGAACTGTAAGTTTGCAGCTTGAACGATTTATGTGTGGCTTCGATGATTTCTCCTATTGCTTCCTCTTCGCCCTTCTCCTTATTGTAATAGGACAACCAGTCTTTCATATTAACCCATGTATTTTCTTCTCTAATTTCTTACTAGCTCTTACGAAATATCCCTTAGGTAATGCTTGATTGAGCATGTTCAAAACAAATCTTCTATCTTCTTCAGTGATTATCGCTTGTTCGTGAGCTCTTTCCATACAATAGGGATATCCCTCTCCTATTATGCTTTGCATTAAAACTGCTCGGTGTATTTCGTCTATTTTATCGTATAAATCTTCGTGGGTTTCAACTCTTAGGACGTTTCCCTCAGATATTTTCAAGTAGAAAGCCAATATCTCATTCCCTATCATCGACGTAGGTTTGCTGATCAACTTGAATACAGGACTCCTTTGACCGTTCTTAAGTATTTCATTAAAAAACTCACTATCTGAACTTCTTGTTTCTTCAAATTCCTTTCCAAGACCATTCAGGAAAGATCTGCTTCTGCTATAAAAGACTGCTATAGGAATAGCTTTGTATCTTATCATTTCATCTAAGTTTTCCTTCAATTTATTCATGATTTTCTTTAACAAATCATCAGAAAGTCCTGACAAGAAACCTGAAGAGAAGCTTTCATCTAAGAACACAAAGACATTTTCCAATCCTATTTCCTTGTTCAATTTTCTGATCAATTCTAATTCCTTTGTTAGTCTAAGATAATGCAAAAGCCAAGAAATCCCTCTTTCTTCTAGGATTTCTTCCAACTCGTTTTTTGTATATATAGAAGGAATGTTTTCTTCATAATATTTGTTTTCACCGTAGTCATAAAAGAAATATCCTACATTTATTAATATAAAATAAGGATTTATATGATGTTCTGCCATTTCGCTGGTGTCTATTGCTAATATTTTTGAACGATTAAATTCGTTTAATATCCATTTATTTTCAAATATCTTTTCTTTAATTTCATAAGGGTAAGGGCTATCTTTATACTTTATTTTTTCAAGAAATAAAATTCCTTCTTGCTTTTTCATCTTATTTTCTATACTGTTTTCAAAATCTAAATTTAAATATATATTCTTGAGTTTTTCTGTTAAACTTTTCTCATATTCTATTTCTTTGAAAATCCTTGAAGAAGCTTCTCTTATCTTGCCCAAAGTTAGTTCTTTATTTAGCATAATAAGAATTAATTAAATAAGTATAAAACTTCAATACTGAACTTCCTTGCCTTTGAAGTAGGCTATTACCTCGTTTGTTAAAGAATTAAAAATCTGTGGCCATTTTTCCCTGGTAAGGAATATTAAGCGTCTTTGTTCTTGCGGTACGTAATCCGCGTAGCTCAAATATTTCCTATGTAAAGTGGAAAGCAAAGGCTTCTTAGATTTTATCGCTCTTTCTACAACTCTTCTAAAATTCTCGCTTAACAATTCCATGGCCCCTATTTCATCACAAATGATTAGTTGGCTCTCAGAAATCGCTCTTTCGAGCGCTCTTACAGCTATCAAGTCTATATCTTCTAAATTCACGATATAACTACCTATTCTAGGTCCATCTATGGTTAGTTTCTTAGAAGCAAGCACTCCTCTTTTATTAGTCTTCAAGTCGATTATCTGAAAACCTGTCCTATGATCTCCTTCTCTTATTTCCCTAGTTATGAAACCATCATAATTTATCCCTTCGTACTTCAACCTTTCTACTAATAATACTATCAACGTGGTCTTTCCAGAACCTGGCTCCCCTGTTATGAACCACTTCATTTTAGATTCCACATTTCCTTAGCGAGTTCCCCTTCGTATTTAAATACATGTACCAATTCTTTCGCTTTCTCTCTTCTCTCTCTGAATTCTTCTAAGAACTTGTTTACCTTGTCTATTAATATTTGCTTCATTTCGCCTGAAAGAAGTCTTCCAGATCTATAATCTTCCTCGATTTTTTTAATCTTAGTATCGTCTTCTTCGAAAAAGAAATAAAGCCAATGAAAGCTTACGTCGACTTCAACGTCTCCTCCATATTTTCGATGTTGTTCTACAGTAGGTTGACCTCCAGAAAAGGCATGTTTGAAGATTTTCTCTCTCACGATATTAGGGTCGTCGCTCAAGAATATACAAGTCTCAGGCTTTGAAGTGCTCATTTTTTCCCATATTCCTGTTAAAGCAGGTAATAACTTTAGGTGTAAAGCTGAAGTTTTATAATAACCCATGCTTTCTGCTATGTCTCTCTGTATTCTCCAATATGGGTCTTGGTCTATTCCTGCAGGTATTAAGCATCTTCTTTTTTCGAAGAAAGTGGGAACCATTTGGATCGCAGGGTAAAAGATCAAGCCTATATTGGTGTAACTTTCAAAACCGAATACTGCTTTGACCAATGAGAAATTAATCTTCTTAGCTATTTGAACTGCTTTAGGGTAGAGCTTTGCTATGAATTCAGTATCTTGGAATATGAAAGTCCTTTTTTCATCAAACCCTACTGCTATTATGTCCAGTATGTTTTCATAAGACCACTTTTTAGTTGTATCTTCGTAGCTCAA
>JBEPYP010000052.1:0-6672 GCA_041641355.1 Thermoproteota archaeon
TTTTCGGGATAAAATGTTGCGCTATAGAGGATATGATGGTAACAGGAGCTTCGAACTATGATTTTGAGAGGTTCGGCGTCCTTCCTAGAAATAGCCCAAGACAATGCGATTTGATGATAATAACGGGGCCCATTTCACAAAGACTTGCCCCAGTAGTTAAAACACTCTATGAGCAAATGGCAGAGCCAAGATATGTGATAGCCACTGGTGAATGTTCAATCTGCGGAGGCCCTTGGAAAGGAATGTATAACGTAATAGATGGGGTAGATCAAATAATACCTGTTGATGTATATATACCAGGTTGTCCTCCTAGACCTGAGGCATTACTAGAAGGAATAATAAAGCTTGAGGAAAAAATACTCAAAGGAGAGACAAGGAAGAAATTTTTACCTAAAACCGGTGCACCTATTATAAAGGAAGATTGGAGGATATGAGCGAGGAATTGGAAAAAGAGATCAAATCTATTTTGCCTTACGCAGAGATATTCAAGATTTACAAATACAAATATTATGCTAAAATACCCAAAGAGAAATGGATAGATTCTGCTAAAAGGCTTAAGGATGCGGGATTTGTTCTATTATCTGCTGTTACCGCTGTGGATAGATTGAATTCAATAGAAGTGATGTTCATTTGTAGAAAGCTAGAAGGTAAAGGATTAGTTATCGTAGGTACTTTGATAGACAGGGACGATCCTAGAATACCTTCTCTCTGTGAAGTATGGGAGGGGGCTCTATTCCATGAAAGAGAAACCTTTGATCTCATGGGAGTTTATTTTGAAGGAAACCCAGATCTTAGAAGGGTTTTATTGCCCGAACATTGGGTAGGACACCCGCTTAGGAAAGATTACAAATGGTAGAAGTCAAAGAGTTAAAGGGAAGAGAGGTAAGGAAATTAATTATAAACGTAGGTCCACAACATCCTGCCACACATGGACCTATGGATATAATAATAACAGTAGAGGGCGAGGTGATAATAGACGCGGATGTAAAGTTAGGTTATATTCACAGAGGCATAGAGAAGCTTTGTGAACTTAGAAATTACTTCCAAATTCCAATTTATCTCAACAGGCTTTGTTATGTCAGCGGTATGTTTTGGGAATATGGGTTCGTAAAAGCCGTAGAAGAAATCATGGACGCTAAGGTACCAGAAAGAGCAGAATGGATTAGAGTAATAGCATGCGAGCTACAAAGAATAGCAAGCCACCTGGTTTGGTTGGCTGCATTCTGTGCAGACGTAGGATTACTTACATTGTTTTCTTGGGGATTAAGAGATAGAGATAGGATAATAGACTTGCTTGAGATGATGAGTGGTCAAAGAATGACCTTTGGATTTTTCAGAGTAGGAGGAGTTAGATATGATCTTCCTCAGAACTTCGAGGATTATACCAATAAGGCTTTGAACTATGTAGAAAAAAACCTAGCTGACTATGAAAAAATCATTTATGAAAATCCAGTGTTCCTTAGCAGAACTGTAGATGTTGCACCAGTAAGTGCTTCTAAAGCTATAGAACTAGGTTGGACTGGACCTATGCTAAGGGCATGCGGAGTTAAAAGAGATTTGAGAAGAGATGAGCCTTATGCTGTATACGAAACCTTAGATTTTGATATCCCTACTGGAAAGAAGGGAGATACATTCGACAGATTTTACGTAAGAGTTGAAGAAATAAAGCAGAGCATAAGCATAGTGAGGCAATGTCTGAAAAGAATTCCTTCAGGACCTTATCAACATAGAGCTTTATTGTATCCTCCTCCTGGAATAGGTTACGGTTATGTAGAAGATTCGCGTGGCGAATGTGGTTTTATGGTAGTAAGCGATGGAAGCCCTAAGCCATATAGAGTAAAGATAAGAAGCCCAGCATATATTCATGTCATGAGCCTACCTAAGATAATAAAAGGCTCAAAGGTAGCTGATCTATACGCTATCTTAGGCTCATTTGACCCTTGTTTGGGTGAAATAGATAGATGATGGAAGGAATATTTCCCTTCATTACTTCAAATCTGCTTTTGCTAGATATTATAAAAGCTGGCTTAGCGATGCTATTCGCTCTGGTCCTAGTACTCGTAAATGTCATAGTTTTTATTTATCTTGAAAGGAAAATATGGGCTAGAACGATGCAAAGGATGGGGCCTACTTATGTAGGCAAATGGGGAATACTTCAACTAATAGCAGACTTCATCAAAATCTTAAATAAGGAAATAATAGTTCCTGCAAAAGCTAATAAGTTTGCTTTCCTTTCAATGCCTGTTTTCGTAGCAGCCATTTCTCTTTTATTGATCATCATCATGCCCTACGATTACGTGGTGGTAAATACTTTATTGGTGTTAGAGCCTTTCATAAATTGGATCGGACTTCTTAGACATGCAGTAGTATCGAGTTATTTCGACATAGGTTTACTCTTGATTTTCGTAATCCTTAGTTTTAACCCAATATTAATATTACTCACAGGATGGATAAGCAACAATAAATATAGCATAATAGGGGGATTTAGAGCGGCAGCTCAGCTTCTAAGCTTCGAAATACCCTTATTACTTTCGGTGACCGCAGTCGTAGTTCTTACAGGAACCTTGAATTTATATGAAATCGTCGAGAAACAAAAGCAAATTTGGCTGATATTTTTAGCACCGCTTACCTTCATACTCTTCTTGATAACTGCAATAGCTGAAGCTGAAAGGACACCTTTCGATATACCTGATGCAGAATCAGAGATAATAGCAGGTTGGAATACTGAATATAGCGCTTCGCCTTTCCTTTTATTGCTCATGGGAATGTACGTAAGAGCCTTCGTAAGCGCTACTTTACTAGCTATACTATTCTTCGGTGGCTGGTTAGGACCTCAGCTACCAGGAATATTAGCGCCAGCAAGCGGACCTTTCTGGCTAATGATAAAGACGTACTTTTTCATGGTCTTATACATACTTATAAGAGCAGCATTCCCACGATATAGAATAGACCAATTGTTAAGCTTAAGCTGGACCAAGCTCTTACCTCTATCCGTCTTCAACTTAGTTCTAGTTTTCTTAGTAAAGTATTATGCAATTTCAATGAATCTACTCAGCTAAACTTATATTTAGCCTAAAAGAAGAGATTATGAGAACAAAGAGATGAATTTAACCAAGAGTCTTAAGAGAACGATAATAGGACCGTTGAAAGCATTATTCACGGTTACAAAATATGTGTTTTTAAAAAGACCTACGATCGAATACCCTACTAAAACTATATATTTCCCTGAGAGGTTTAGAGGGACCTTGGAAGTTGATGACCAATTATGCATAGGATGCGGAATATGCGCTAAAGTTTGTCCTAATACATGCATATTCATGGTCCCTTATGAAAAAGGGAAGCCCGCCATGATACCTGAAATAGACCTACAACACTGCATGTATTGTGGTTTATGTGTTGATTATTGCCCCCCAGGCGCAATATATCATACGCATGTGGTTAGCATAGTAGGTTTCAAGAGAGAAGACCTGTACCTCGACCAAAAAAAAGTGACAAGAGTCCAGGAACTTGAATATAGATAGAATAGAAGGCTGCTATTTCCCGAGCACCTTATTATACGACCTAGAAGGAAACACTTGGATTAAAATAGAAAGGAATTCAATAACAATTGGAATTACATCGCTCTTGGCATGGTTCCTAGGCAAATTCACGACAGTACGTTACATGAGCTCAAGAAAAATGGGCAAGAATGAGATTATATGTTCTTTAGAATCTGTTAGAAGCTTCACCGTAGTTAGGTCTCCAATACAATGCGAAATCATTGATAAAAATCAAGAAATCGTGAATAGACCTATTCTTTTGAACAAGGATCCTTATGAAAGTGGTTGGATAGCTAAGTTACTACCGTTAGAAAGCCTCGATAATTTAGATTATAAAGGAATGGAAGAAATAAAAGAAAGAATTACAGAAAATATTAAAAAATTTAGGATTAAGTGTTTTTCAGAATTCCCGGACTATGAGTTCATCGAAATAGGGGTGGAATGTTCTGCAGTACTAGCTAAAATCAATGAACTCTTTTCTAAAGTCGAAATAGGAACAGTTGTGCATGTCGTAACTGATGACCCTTTGGCTAAATTAGAGGCGATGAGATGGCAGGATCAGACAGGCCAAAAATTCGTTGAACATAAAAAAGAGAATGGATTACAACATATAATAGTTAAAAAAATTAAATAAAAAATAAATTACTTTTCTATTGGTAATTTGACAGCGTTGCCCCACTCAGACCAAGAACCATCATAGAGTTTCACGTTTGGATACCCTAACAAATATTTGAGCACGAACCAAGTATGGGATGCTCTTTCTGCTATTCTGCAATAAGTTATGACCTCTTTCTCTGGGACCACGCCCCGGCTTCTATATAGTTCTTCTAGCTCTCTCCTGCTTTTAAATGTACCGTCCTCCTCTCTAACTGCTAAAGCCCAAGGTATGTTTATAGCTCCAGGTATGTGACCTCCTCTTTGAGCCGCTTCAGTTGGATATTCAGGCGGCGCTAATATCTCTCCAGTAAACTCCTTAGGGCTTCTCACGTCTATTAATACCTTATCTTTCATATTACGAGCGATGATGACATAATCAAGATACACCCTTATCGTTTCATCAGGTTCCTTAGCTTTAAAAACAGCTCTAGGATAGGAAGGAATCTCGGTCGTCAAAGGCCTATTTTCTAGTATCCATTTCTTTCTCCCACCATCCATAATTTTAACTTTCTCAACTCCATAGTATTTGAATATCCAGAAAGCGAAAGCAGCAAACCAATTGTTATAATCGCCATATAGTATTATCGTTGTATCATTAGAAATCCCGTTTCTTGAGAAGAGCTCTTCAAGTTGCTCCTTGCTTAATATATCTCTAATAACAGGATGGTTCAAATCCTTCTTCCAATCGAAAAGAACAGCACCTGGAATATGACCTACATTATAGTTCGAAGTAGGATCATAGTCTACTTCAACTATCCTAATGCTCGGATCTCCAAGATGCTCCTGAACCCACTGTGTACTCACGAGCACATCGGGGTTAGCATATTCCTTGAATTTCTCTTCGCTCATACTATAACAGTGTTATATCCGTCTTAAAAATTTAATACTGTGTTTGTTAAGTCGTTCCCCGTTATTTAAGTAAAATATAAATTCTACGCTAGAGATATATGCCTAAAAATGGAACTGAATTTAGACCTGAATGCTTTACTTTATTTGACAGCTATTGCTTGGGCTACATTATTCTCTTACCTAGCTATAAAAACTAGAGACATACTGTATTCTGCAGTATTCCTAATAGGGATGTATGTAGCAAGTGCTTGGGCTTTAATACAACTAGGAGCCTGGTTTTTGGCACTTATTTATCTCTTTATAAATGCAGGAGGAGTTCTAGTCTTAATAATATTCGCGGCAATGCTCACAAGACCTGTTATTGATATACCACCTACTAGAAGGATCTCCCTCATAGCTGCTATCAACTCATTTCTACTAATCGCCTTGATAGCAACATTGTTGATTTCTAACAAGGCAAGCATGAATGTCATTTTTAGTTCAGACTTATCCATAATAACAACGTATCTCTTCAACGATTATGGTTTAGCCTTGCTGTTTTTAGCTACAGCAGCTCTTGCAATTTACTTAGGAGCAATATACGTAGCGAGTGAAGAAAGATGAATGGAAGTCTAGTCTTAATAGCAGTACTCCCTTTGTTCTTGATAGGCGTATACGGTATTTTAGCTCGAAGACATTTAATAAGAATAATAATATCAGTAGAAATAGCCATGAGTGCAGTCATATTGACTATAGGAGCATTGGCTACTATTAAAGGAGCTATGGGAGAAGTTTTAGGAATAATAGTAATAATAATTCTAGCCATGGAAGCTGCTTTAGGACTAGCCATAGCCATAGAAATGGATAGAACATACCAAAGCGTAGACATTTTCGAAATAAGGAAACTAAAAGATGAAGTAGTTAGTTGATATGAGCGCTGAAACTAATTTTGAAGAAATTAAGAGTTTACTTTATTATTTCTCTCCTTTCTTCATACTTTTGCTTGCTTCTATTCTAACAGCAACCGCTAACTTATTCAGGAAATTGAAGATAGCGAAAGCGATATCCTATAGCTCAATGTTACTATCATTGTTCATTTCGATATACTTTTTGTATATGAACATAAACGTATTACTTTACAACGGTCTTATTGCAAGTGATCGTTTTTCCTTCATTTCATGGATAGCGATAATCATCGGTGGTCTAGTAGCTTTAGCAGCTATGAGCGAAAGTATTGCGAGGAGAGAAGCTCAACCCTTGCTTTTGATTTCTCTGGCTTCATCTCTCATAGCGGTTTCAGCAAGAGATCTTTTAATATTGTTCATAGCGATAGAAAGTAGTGTATTCCCAGCATATGCTCTGGTGGCCCAGTTCAAAAGAGAGTACTTTTCTCTAGAAGCAACGGTTAAATTCTTCATCTTCGGAATATTGGCCACGCTTCTTTTTGCCTACGGTTTATCGATGATCTACGGTGCTACAGGGAGCACGAGTTTTGCTTCGATAAACCAATACATGCTAAGCCCTGATGCTAGATCGAATATTCATTTATTGATCTTAGGCTTCTTACTATTATTGTCTTCGTTAGCGATCAAAGCTACACTAGTACCTTTGCATTCTTGGGCCATAGATACTTATCAAGGTTCTCCTA
>JBEPYP010000053.1:0-6644 GCA_041641355.1 Thermoproteota archaeon
CTACAGCTGTTGAAGAAGGACTTATAACTATTATTTGGTTATCTTGAGCGTATTTCAAAACATTAGTAAGCTCTCCACTAGATGCTGGACCGATCACAAATCTTATACCTCTAGCGTAAAGAGATTGAATTTTCTCCAATGCTTGGGCTGGTTTAGTAGCAGTATCCTCTACTTGGAAATCAACAGTTACTCCTGGTCTAGCTGTTCTAAGCCATTTATTGATATCTTCTTTAGCTAGATCTAGAGCAGCTCTCCAGTTCTGACCAAACGTAGCTAAATCACCAGAAAGAGGGAGTATTGCACCTATCGTTATTACTGAAGGTAAAGCTCCTACTTGTTGGGTAGTTGTAACCGTGACTGTTTGAGCTCCTACCGTGGTTGTTACAACAGTAGGAGGTGTGACTACAGGATATACAGCATATCCAACTGCCATACCTATTATTAGTCCTACTATGGCTAATGCTATACCTTTTGAAAGCCAGCTAGCTCCTTTTGAAATGCCCATACTACTATCATTAAAGATAAGTATATAAGTTTTTATAATAACTATTTCTATGCATCTCGATATGTATATTTTAAAATTAATGAGTCACTCATTACTCTACTTAATTTCCGTTGAAGTTAAAAATTTGATAGAAGCTGTGGTCACAGTAAGCAGTATTACAATACTTTGCAGTATAGGATTAACTTTGACTTATTTAACTACTAAAGTGCCCAATTTTGCTTACTCAGGTTATCTTTCTCTTGGAATTTATACAGGAGTATATGCTCAACAAGCGGCAAACATCGTACCTTATTATTATTTACCCTTTGCCTTTTTATTTGGAGGCATTGCTGCATTCCTACAATATAAGTTTTTGATGAAACCCCTCCTCAATAAAGGTACGAATATAGTAGGCTTAATGGTAGCCACACTAGCAGTGAACATATTCTTCTTTGGATTAATAAACATAATCTCAGACACAATCCAAAAGACCTTTCGTGTTAGTACAGTTGTCATAAATTTCAAGCGAACCGAACTCTCAGTGATGGGAATCTCTGGAGCCGCGATTTTTTCTCCATTAACTGTGGCTACATTAACTATTCTGCTATACTTGTTATTATATAAGACAAAGTTCGGAATAGCGATGAGGGCCGCAATAGAAAATGCATCATTAGCTTCTGTAGTAGGGATAAATGTAGATAGAGTTTATAGCTTTTCTTGGTTCTTAAGCGGGGCTTTGGGAGGTTTAGCAGGTATATTCTTCGGCTTCCATTTCACAATAACTACAACTTCTGGAGATTCATTCTTACCTTATATATTTGCCGCATCAATACTGGGAGGATTGAATAATTTATTTGGCCCTATACCTGGTGGGGCCTTGATAGGATCAAGCTCTATATTGGTTCCTTACTTTCTATCTTTGATAGGGTTTTCAGAGGCATTTAAGTATGCTTTGTTAGTACCTTTGGTGATAATGGCCATAGTATTGCTCGTGATGCCTCAAGGCATATTAGGAAGAAGAAAGTAGCATGGCTAGTGAACTAGATATCGCTTTGATTTTCTTAAGAGATATACTTCCTTGGATAGCTGCCTTTTCAATACTAGCGATAAGCTTGAATATGGAATATGGTTATATGGGCATTCCTAATTTCGGGAAAGTTCTAGCTGTTAGCGGTGGGGCATTTATAATAGGATTCTTTCCAGGGTTGTTAATGTACACTATTTATGATCTATCAAAATACGGAGAGTTTTATGGTGATAACAATCCTATCGTGATAACTCAAGTAGAAAAAATATTACGCTCTGATCCTGTACTCTCTGTCTCCTTACTAGTACTTTCTCTTCTAGTAGCGATGGCATTCGGAGCATTTCTAGGTCTTGTAAGTAGCTATCCTGCATTGAGACTCAGAGAAGATTATTTAGCCATGACCCTTTTAGCCTTCGGTGAAGCATTGATAGTAATAGGTTATAATTCAAAATACCCTGTTAATGGTTCTCTTGGAATATGGGTTCCTACAATGTTAGGATGGTTATCGAATATGGGCTTAGATGCTAACATGGTTCAATGGATAAAATCGATCTTATTCATCTCGTTAGCTGTTATTGTTTATATAATAGTAAGGATTTTTTTAAGAACGCCTCTAGGAAGAGTATTAAAGGCAATAAGAGATAACGAAGTGCTTGCTAAAAGTCTAGGAAAAGACATCGTTAAATATAGAAGAAATGTGATGGTTTTCGCAGGTGCACTTGCAGGTTTAGGCGGGGCTATTTTTGCTTTGAATACTTCAGCAGTAATAGCTATAGCATACAACAGAGTAGATCATACATTCTTAGTATGGGTGATGGTGATCGTAGGAGGAGCAGGCAATAATTTAGGAAGCATTTTAGGAGCCATAATGTTTGTTTCAGTAACCAGAATCATTGACTTCTATAAGTATAACCTAGCACAGTTTCTACCTTTTGAGCCTGTTTGGCTTACGCCTTTAGCGTTGAGTATAACGTTAGCGCTCATATTATTAATAAGACCAAATGGTATTCTAGAAGAAAAGCCTACAAAGACTTTAAGCGATGACGAGATTCGCGAAATTCTAGCTAAGCTCAAAAAAGCATGAAGTTTTGAAGTTCTCATAAAACCTAGTGATTATTCTATATGAATTAATGTGAAGAATCGTTGATAAGATACCTCACAAAATTACTTTATCTGCTTATAAAATACTCTACAGAGTTATGAAATAATTTAATATTTCGCTCTATATTAATGAGTATGGATGAATCGCATCAATCTAAGCATTCCTTAATTCTTAATGTTTTGAGCAATCGCGTTAGAATTAAAATCTTAGAAATGTTATCCAATAATGATGGCGTTAGCTTCTCTGAATTAAAGCAAACTTTGAACATAAGCACAGGTAGCATATATTACCATTTATCTGTTTTGAGCGAATTTATAAAACAAGACGATAAAAAAAGATATAAGCTCAATGAAAGAGGAAAACTTCTATATGATTTTTTAAAAAATAACAGGGAAAAAATTTTCTTAAAAGAAGAGAGAGAATCAGAAAAGAAGAAATTTATAAATGTATCTTTCATATTAATTTATTTAAATCAAAATTATAAATATTTTTTATTCATAATTCCTCTAATTATAGTAACTTCATCCTATTCTTTTTTTATTTCAAATTTAGAAATGAGATTATTATTTATTGTAGAAGTAAGATCAACAAGTTTTTATAATTCCATAATAAATTTTCTAATAAATTGGTCAATGATTTATATAATAACTAACATCTTCTCAAGTTTGATATCAGGAAGGAGAGGTAACAACATAGAGCTAATGTTAGGAGTTTCAATAGCATTGGTTCCTTTATTAACCTTCCCGTTTTTCTGGAATTTCCTACAGTTTCTATCCTTTAACGAAAACTTGATCAGAGCGGCCTTCTTGCTTTTGCAAGCTCTTAGTCTATTTCTATTGATAAAATCGATTCAAATATTCAAAGGTATAAGCTTAGAACAAAGCATAATATGTTCTATCATAGTATTTCTATTCTCGATATCGTATTTCGTGATTATGGCTTTCTAGAAAAAGTTAATTTTAAAGACTTATTTCATGAAAAATGTTATGAAAGCTTTCATCGCCCTTATACTCATCTTCATAATTATATTCAATAATGCACCAATCATTCAAGAATCGAGCAATGATGTAAAATCCATTGCGTTGAAATATCTGAACGAAAGATTCGGTAATGCTAACTACGAAATAGTGAGGACTGAAGAATTAAAGGGTTATTATCTAATAAGCGCCTCAGAAGGTAAAAATCTCTACATTTTGAAAATAGATTCTCAAAGTAGAAAGGTTGAAGAATTGGAAGCTAGAAGCCTTAATTTGAATTTCGAAATTTCAAGAAAAGCAACGGGGATGACCATCAAATGCCTAGGATCTCAAGGAGAAGGGATTGAAATAAATTTATTCAAAAACTCGAGCATTTCGTTCAGTTATTATACTAGTCCAAATGAGAAATTAAAGGAACTTGACTTAGTTTTAACTAAGATCTCCCTCATCGAAATTATTAATTTCTCAGGAGATAAAAGAATTGAACCAAAAGATATTCTGAATGTATTTGATACTTCCAAGCTTCAAGCGAATTTCAAGAGCAAAAGTTTTAATTTAAGCGATGAAAAAACCTTAGAGATCGAAGCTTCCTATGAATACAACTTAAGTAATGGGGCAAAAATGATTTTAAGTCTAATCGTGTTTCCGTCATCAAAGATCGTTGCTGATGAAACTAAGGAAATCGATAAAAAGGAATACAAAACTTACTTGAGATTTTCTCTCGAAAACTACAAAAAATCTAGCCAAGAATCTTCTCTTCTGTTGAAATTAGAATTTAACAAAGACATCATTAACAAAACAAACTTAGGATATATGCTCGCTACTAGAAATAATATGGGCATTTTATTAGATACAAAGAACGTGCAAGACAATGTGTTTTTCGAAGCGAACAATTTTTATGTTAATTTGCAAATCACTGATGGAAAAACAGTCCAAATACTAGGAATAGGTTACTCTTGGTTTTCAGTTAAAAAAGTAACAAATATTTTTAATAATATTTTTACCATGATTCTCTCAACATTAGTTTTTATTTTAATAATCTTATTTTTATTAATAAGGAATAGAAGAATAAATAAAGAAATAAAGAAATACGAATAATTAATTCAAGTTTGTTCTATAATTTAAATATCAACAATAGATCATAAGATATAATAATTCATATAGTTCAACTATTTTAAAATGTATATTCCAAAAATCTAAGAATCAATCTCTGGTTCTTAGAAGAAAGATAAACGTTAAAAATGGCATTAAGACCCATGCTATTCCTGCTATTATAAGGCTTTGCAAATCAACCAACGCAGCTATAGGGATACTTATACTTCCAGGTCCAAACCCAACGAAATAGGAATTAGTCATGTAAATATATAGCAACTCAAAGTATTTCACTGGGTTGAAATAAGAAAGCGTGACGCTAAGCGTTATAAAATCCCTTGATGAAACTTGAATGTTGAAAGCTAAAGCTACCAAGAATGTTATGAGATTCCAAAGGAGGACGAAAATAAGCCAAATTACTATAGAAATGCCTAACAACGCTCCCGTAGATCTAAGAACGTTAGATAACGAAAGAATTATGCCCAATAAGGCAGAAGCTGCGACTGTTAATCCTATCAAAGCGATGAACCAGTATTCTAGACTAAAAGTTTCACCTATTCGATAATATAATAAAAGATCAGCCAAGGCTAAGGAAATACCTATAGCTAGGACTACAGTTGAAATTATGGAGAGATATCTAGAAAGGCCTAGAATAGTTCTAGTTATAGGCATGGAAATTATGAAATCCAAGACCCCGGTTATTTTGTCTTTGCCATATAGATTGTACGCGGCTAATATGACCATTAAAGGTATAAAAGTCACTAGAATACCAGAAATAAAAAGGAAAACGATTTGATTAACGGTTATAGGTATAAGAGGAGCTTCCACAATAACGGGCGTAATCAACGTGGAAATGACCATATCATTAGTATCCTTTATTGTTATCCTAGCGGGGAATTGAGGAACATTGAATAGTGAAGGATCTAGCTTGAAAACTTTAGCGTAGTCGTTTAGTTCTCCTAAAAAGGTTTCTTTAATACCTCCAGCTTCAGGTCCTAGAGGATCTATGTAAACTTTGTAATTATTAGGTTTTTCGCCTCCAAGTCCCACATAGAAAACCAATAAATTATAACGCGAAGAATTAGAAGGATCCATCACAGGTCTTACTTTAAAAGTCTCTCCATTTGTTGAAGTAGATATGGTAAAAGAACGTGGCTCTAAACCTTCTGAAATAAATGAATTTATTTCAACTGAATAAGTCGAGTTAGGCTTCAAATCGAGGCTTATCCTCGCATAACCAGAGGAATCCGTGGTTAATTTGTAACTTGAAATAAAATTAGTAGTTCCTCCTATTACTTCGCTGACATCCAAATTAATTTGATAATTCTTCAAAGGATCTCCGAAGGCATCGTGTAGAAAAAGCAAAATTTCATAGCTAGAGTCTTTCTTATAATAGGAGAAGAAAATACCACTGCCAAATTGAGGCTGAATTGAAATAGAAGTTAAAGGCAATATCGCTAAGCTGGCAAGCATTATTAAGCCTAGTATTATTAAAACTGTCTTGCTCTTAGTAGAACGCTTGAAATCGTACAAGAATTGATTCAATACAATGCCCATCATGCTTCTCCTATCAACTTGAGGAAATACTCTTCTAGGCTGGTCTTTCTGTATTCAAGAGAATTAATCATATAACCTCTCTTAGATAGCTCTAAATTCAACTCAGCAGGTTCGCCTTCAAATCCTGAAATAATCACCAAATTTCCTTCAACTTCTACTTCTCCATAACTCTTCAAAAAATCCAATAAGTTATTATCTAATTTCTTGAATTCGATTCTCAAAGCTTTCTTGCCACTAGTCCTAAGATCAGAAGCACTTAGAATTTTAATTATCTTGCTTTTGTGTATGATCACAACTTTATCAGCAAGGTTTTCAACCTCTGATAGTATATGAGAAGAGAACAAGACTGCTTTATTTTGTTTTTTGAATTCAAGAGCCAAAGATTTGAAGAAATGTATTCCTGAA
>JBEPYP010000054.1:0-6606 GCA_041641355.1 Thermoproteota archaeon
GCTTTTTTATTTTAATGATCCTTCCTTCTTTTATTTCCAGTGAGCCAGAATATATTTTATCTTCGAATAAATCTACGATGTTTCCCTCTATTTCCATAATCTTAAAACTAGCAACCTTCTTAAATATCCTAACTTAAAGTAATTACGAAATTCATGAGCTGAGAATTCATGACTCAAACTTCTTATGCTTGAACTTTACTCTATTAATCGATTTTAAAAATTAATTTAGAAAAATTAATGATGTTATTGTCTGTTCAAAAATACAATCTTATTATTTCTCAAAAAATATTCTTCAGATAAGAGCACTTTGTTCCCAATTATCAACGCTTCCTTAGGTAAACTCCTTGAATTGTATCTAGAAGCCATAGAATAACCATAAGCACCAGCGTTATGTATAGCTAATATATCTCCTTCTTTAGGTATCTTCATCTTCCTTTTCAAAGCGAATATATCCCCGGTTTCACATAGATTCCCTACTATTGTCACCTCAGTATCTCCTTCGCTATAAGGATCGTTGCAATTTATAATTTCATGATAGGCATTGTAGAGCAAGGGTCTTATTAAATGATTAAAGCCGCTATTCACCCCTACTATGACTTCGCCATACCTGATCTTAACGTCTGTTACCTCAACTAACAATAGCCCAGCGTCTGCTACTATGTATCTTCCAGGTTCAAAGGCGAGGGCTTCTATTTCTATTTTGCTCTCTTCTACTATTCTGCATAGTTTCTCAGCATAATAATCCAATGGAAAATCGTCCTGTTCCTTCTTATACCTTACTCCAGGTCCTCCTCCAAAATCTAAGAATTCGATTTTATGTCCTATCTCTTTAACTTCAAAGGCCTTCTTGATCAATATTCTAGCGGTTTCCAAGAATTCATCAACTTCTTCCTTCGTCCTCCAATTGGAACCAACGTGCTCATGCAATCCTTTAACCTTGAATCCATTTTCTTTAGCAAATCTCGCCACATCTTTGACTTCGTTTTCAGGCACTGAGAACTTAATAGGTATACCCTCATGTTCCTTACCTGCAGTAATAGTATGCCAGCTTTGGCCTAGACCGCGAATTCCAGGATCTATCCTTATAGATATCTCGTTCTTCATGTTCAATTTCTGCATTTTTTTAAGGGCAGATATCGAATCCACGTTTATCCTTATTCTGTAATCAGCTATCCTTAGGAGATCTTGGTAACTTAAGCTAGAACCGGTGAACAGTATCTTCCCTTCTTCAAATCCCGTATTAATGGCGAGCTCGACTTCCTCAGGCGAGACTGCATCTATCCAAGATCCCTCTTCTTTTAGAAGATTCAGGATATTCGGATTCGAATTAGCCTTCATTGCATAGTGAATCCTTACTTGTTTGTCTGTATTCTTCTTTAAGGCGTCATAAAACCTTCTATAATTTTCCAAGATTCTTTTTCCGTTATATACATAGAGAGGCGTTCCGAATTTACTAGCAAGTTCTATCGCTGAATAACCTGCTATGCATAATTCTCCGTTCTTAACTTCAAGATGTCCTTTTATTTCCCACCACATAGGCTTCTCCTCTTAGGATATACTCTACAGGTCCTTTCATGAATACTGTGTCATCTTCGTTAACTCTTATGAACAGACTCCCTCCTGGAAGTTTTACTTCCACTTCATTTGAACAAAGACCTAGCTTATAGGCTACGAAAGAAGTGGCGCATGCTCCTGAGCCGCATGCCAAGGTGATCCCAACCCCTCTTTCCCAAACATTCAAGGAGATTCTACTCTTGTTTTCTATGAACGCGAATTCTACGTTAGTTCTATTAGGGAATTCTTCATGTTTTTCTATCAACCCCCCATATTCTCTAAGAAGCCTCTTCGCTTTTTCTTCATCTTCGAAGAAAACTATGAAATGCGGATTGCCTATGTTAGCGAAAATCCCTGAGAATTTCGCTTCTTTAACGTTGATCTCCTTTTTCTCTATAATCTCGGCCTTACCCATGTTGACCCCTATCAGATCGTTTTCTATGAATACCTTTACCTTCTTAGCATTAGGCCCAACTTCTATTTCTTCTATTTCGCCTATCAAAGATTTATCGAACAAATATTTCGCTATCATTCTTATTCCGTTACCGCACATTTCTGCTTCACTACCATCAGGATTGAATATCCTCATCCTGAACCTTGTATCCTTGCCTTTGTTTATAACCAAAAGTCCATCCGAACCTATTCCGAAGTTCTTGTCAGATAATTTAATTGCTAAGTCACTATAGACTGAATTCAGTTCAGAATCTAGATCCTCGATTATTATGTAACTATTGCCCAAAGCATGCATTTTGGTTATTTTTAGCTTCATCATAAGTTTTCCTCTATTATTTGAGAGGCTAAAGATATTTCATTATCGCTAGCAGTCAAAGAGAATCTTACGAACTCATCGGCTTCATCACTTCCTTCTTTTAAGACTAAGTATTTGCCAGGTGTTGCGTTTATCCCTATTTTTCTTTGTCTATCTATTTCTAGCAATCTCTTAACGAAAGACACCGAATCTTGACTTATTTTAGTCCAAACGTATATTGAAGAAAGAGAATATGTTTTGAATCCTTTCTTCTTCAAAGCTTCGCTTAAAATTCTCCTCCTTCTGTTATAGATCCTTCTATTCTCTTCTACGTGATTTTCATCGAGCAAAGCATGAATAGCCGCTTCTTGTATGGGATTCGCGATGCCTGAATCCATTTGCGTCTTTAACGCTGTGAAATATCTGATTAAATTTTCGCCCCCTACAACAAAGCCTATCCTTAAACCAGTAGTACCGCTTCTCTTAGACAACGAATGAAAGGCTACGACATTATCCCATGACTTAGAAGCCTCTAATATCGAAGAAGGTTTTTCTTCATCATATATTTCTATGTAAGCTTCATCTGAAGCGATTATCACGTCATGATCTCTGGCTAGATTAATAAGCTTAGAATAGAATTCCTTCTTAGCTATAACAGTAGTAGGGTTGTTTGGATAATTAATCCACATTAGCTTTGGTTTAAATTTATTGAAGATTTCCTCTATCCTTTCCAGCTCAGGCAAAAAACCATTTTCTTCTTTTAAATCATAATAGATCGGCTTACCCCCTGCGAACATCACACCTGCTTTATAAGGCGGGTATCCTATAGAAGGTACCAATGCGTAATCTCCTGGGTTTAGAAAAGCCATAGGGAAGTGGAATATCGCCTCCTTAGAACCGTTCGTAATGATTACTTGCTCATCAGCATTTACTTCCAATCCAAACCTCTTTTTGAACCATTCACTCACCACAGTTCTGAGCTCTTTTATTCCTGAATAAGGCGGGTATCCTGTATTCTTATATTTTTCAGCACCTATCTTTAATCCTTCTACAGCTCCTTCGTACAAATTTTTAGGATCTCCTACACCTAGATCTATTACTCTAAATCCCTTCTTTATTGCATCGTTCTTAGCGTTATCTACTTCTGCTAAAGAATAACTTAGGAAATTCTTTAAAACGTTACTAGGTTCTATCATAGATAACCTTTAGCCTTGAGGAATTCTCCTATCAAAATAGCCCCACCAGCTCCTCCCCTTATAGTGTTATTCCCCAATAAGACGAATTTGTAATCCAAGATATTGCATTTCCTTATTCTACCAACTACAGTGGTCATGCCTTTTCCTACATCTCTATCTAGCCTTGGCTGTGGCCTATCTTCTTCGTCTCGCACAACTACTGGCTTGGCGTAAGAAGGTAGATTAAGCTTCCTTAATGGATCGAAATCTTCTAAGCATCCTTTTAATTCATTTATTTCAGGCTTTTCCTCAGTTTCTATCGAAACAACTTCCATATGTCCGTCGCTTACGAATACTCTATTACAACTAGCGCTCACTTTAATATCCGCCATCTTTATTCCATTCCCTTCTAGTTTACCCAAAATCTTCAAACTCTCCTTCTCTATTTTTTCTTCTTCTAAAGCTATGTAGGGTATTATGTTATCTACTATATCTAGAGAAGCTACGCCAGGATATCCTGCACCGCTAAGGGCTTGCATTGTAACCACCATTACTTTTTTCAATTTAAATTTGTCATGAATAGGCTTTAATGCCAAGCATAAATGTGTTGTAGAGCAATTAGGATGAGTTATAATGAACCCCTTAAACCCTCTTCTCTTCCTTTGGACTTCTATCAAAGCAATACTTTCAGGATTTATTTCAGGTATTAACAAGGGGACGTCTTCATCCAATCTGTGATTCCTAGCGTTGCTTATAACTATATAACCTTCTCTGGCGAATTCTTCTTCTACAGGTCCAGCTACGCTTGCATCTAATGCTGAAAAAACAATCTTGCAATTTAGATTGGGAACGCATTCCTTGACTTTAATTTCCTCGATCTCTTTGGGTATTTCATAAGATAACTTCCACCTACCTTTCACAGCTTCTTTGTAGCTTTTACCTGCTGACTTCTCAGAAGCCGCTAGTTCAGTTATCTGGAACCAAGGATGATTGGATAGCAATCTAATGTATCTTTGTCCTACTATTCCCGTGGCTCCTAAAATACCAACTGGTATCTTATCCATTTTCAAAGAACTCCTTGTGTAATTCTCTAACACAATATTCAGCGACTTTTTCTTCCAAGGCAAAACCTAAGCTTATTTCAGAAGCACCTGCGGATATCATTTCTGCATTTATACCTTCTCTTTCCAATACATTGAAAGCCCTCTTGATTACCTTAGGGCTCTTAGTTACACCCCGTCCTACTAAAGCTAAAGTAGCTCTGGAATCCAATACATCTACCTTAGCTATTTTGCTCAATTCTTCATAGAGTTCTTCCTTGTAAAACTTCTCTTCTATTGTCAAGGAGACGTTTATCTCAGAAGTAGCTAACATATCTACAGGTACTTGGAGCTCGTTGAAAATTTGGAAGATCTTATACAAAAAACCATGGACCATGAACATCTTAGGCGATTGTATATTTATAACTTTCATCTTGCTCTTTCTTACAACGGATATTACTTCGCCATATCTATTCACTTCTCCTTTTATTAAGGTACCTTCAAAGCTAGGGTTAAAACTATTCAAGACCCTTACTGGTATCCCTTTGCTCTTCACAGGGATTATTGTTTTAGGATGCAGGACTTTAGCGCCTAGGAATGCAAGCTCGCTCGCCTCATCATAATCAACCTCATGTAGGCTCCTAGCCTTTGGGCATATCTTAGGATCTGCTGTCATTATGCCATCTACGTCTGTCCATATCTGGACTTCTTCTGCATTCACAGCTGCGCCTATTATCGTAGCAGTATAATCGCTTCCTCCTCTTCCTAGAGTAGTTATTTTGCCTTTTTTATCTTTAGCTATGAAGCCTGTAACTATGGGCAAAACATCAAGCTTTGAGAAGAAATTGGCTATATTCGAATATGATTCTTCTAGGACCTCTGCATTACCGAAGTTAGAATCTGTCATTAGACCTATATCATAGCTGTTGAAAGCTTTGGTTTTTATTCCTCTATAATTGAAATAATTTGCTATTATCTTAGCGGATAGCCTTTCTCCAAAGGACATCACCAAATCCAAGGTCTTAGCGCTTAGTTCTTTCAAGTAGGAGATACCTTTTAATACAATTTCAAGTTCCTCTAATTCCTCTTTAATTATGTTTGGATCAAGACCTAATTCTGAAATTACGCTTTCATGTCTTTCTCTTATGTATGAACTATCGTAATTTCCCGAAGAAGCTTCCAAGGCTACTCTTATCAAAGAGTCTGTAACGCCGTTCAAGGCTGATACTACGACTATAGGTTTTCTGTGAAATCTTTCTCTGACGATTTCAAAGAGGGCTTCTATTCTTTCTGAGCTACCTACTGAAGTACCTCCAAATTTCATTACGATCATTTTAAGAAAATATTTCTGAACAGATCTTGGAATGAATAAAACCCTTTCTTATCTTTTATCCATTCAGCAGCTAAAATAGCACCCAAAGCGAAACCTTTTCTATTTTTCGCTTCATGCTTTAATTCTATATTGTCATATTCGCTATCGAACCCAACGATATGCAACCCTGTTATGGAACCAGCTCTGAAACTAACTACGTGTAGTTCTTCCTTCTCTATCCTCCTGTTTATCGTTTCGAATAAAAGTTTCTTCTTCCTTTTAACATTATTCAATATGATTTCCCCTATCGTTTTAGCGGTACCTGAAGGGGAATCTACCTTTTGTCTATGATGACCCTCGAGAACATATATGTCATACCAATCAGCCTTGTCCATCAGTTTAGCAGCCTGCTCTATTATGTAGAAGAATATGTTAACGCCTATCGAGAAGTTTGGGCTGTATATAAATCCTATCTCGTTTTCTTCTACTATCTTCTTAACTTTTTCCATTTCTTCATACCACCCCGTAGTTCCTACTACCATGTTTTTCTTCAATGAAGCTACTCTTTCTACGTTCCCTAAAACAGCTTTAGGGGAAGTGAAGTCTATAGCTACGTCTACTTCTTTCATGGAATCCTCGTCTATGGATCCATGGGTTGCTTCAGGATCCGTCGGATCTATTATAGATGATACAACTATTCCTTTTTCCCTTGCCACTTCATGAACTGCTCTTCCCATTTTACCATAACCTATTATCGCTATCTTCATCTCTTAGAAG
>JBEPYP010000055.1:0-6545 GCA_041641355.1 Thermoproteota archaeon
CGATATTCAAAGCTTTATCTAAAATAATGCCTTTCCCTGCAGCTTCTTCTGGAACGATGATGAACCTCATGCTGGGTGGTATTCATGAAGGAAATTATTGGAGTTATTATGAGACCATAGCTGGTGCTACAGGAGGTAGACCAAACAAGCCTGGAGTTTCAGCCGTTCATACTAACATGACTAATACTATGAACACTCCTATTGAAGTAGCAGAAAAGGAATATCCTCTATTGTTTACTGCATACAAAATAAGATACGGAAGTGGAGGAGAAGGTAAATTCAGAGGAGGAGATGGTGTAGTAAGGAGCTTTAAGGTCTTGGATAAGTGTACAATTTCCATTTTAGCTGATAGATTTAAGATAAGACCTTTCGGGGTTAAAGGAGGCAAAGAAGGTAAAGAAGCACGTGTTAAGATAATAAGGAATAATGGGTTAGTAGAAGAAATGCCCAGCAAATTCACAACTGAGTTGAATGAGATGGATGAAGTGATAATAGAAACTCCTGGAGGGGGAGGTTATGGAGAACCTGAAGCTTAGAACGATATATATACCAAATATTTTATAAATTACTATGCAATTCGGTGTTTGTTTGCCTAATTACGGAGATACCTTGGACATAGAAGGACTTAAGAAACTAGCTTTATTGGCTGAAGAATTGGGTTTTGATTCAATATGGTTAACAGATCACGTATTAATGCCTAAACGAAGCGGTACACCTTATGAAAATATATTAGAAAGCATAACAACAATGGCTTATTTAGCTTCGCTTACTAAAAAAATAAAGCTTGGGATATCATCTCTGATCATAGCATTAAGGAATCCCATTATAGCAGCTAAGCAGATAGCGACCATTGATCTACTCAGCAATGGAAGGTCGATGCTTGCAATCGGTGCTGGATGGAATGAAAAGGAATTCTCTTTCTTAGGTGCCGATTTCCATAAAAGGGGTAAGATCGTGAATGAAAGTATAAAGCTAATAAGAAGTCTATGGTCTAATCAACCTAGCTTCAAAGGTAAGTACATTAAGCAATATTACGAAGATGCTTCTTTCAGTCCTCCTTTAAAAAGAAACATACCGATTTGGATCGCTGGGAACAGCATATATGCGATGAAAAGAGCCATAAAATACGGAGACGCTTGGCATCCCAATGTTTTAGTTTTGGAACTTTTCAGAAAAGCAGTGGAAGATTACAAAAGCTTAGTTAGCGAAGTAAAGCCGATTAGGCCTAGGATAGCCTTTGACATAACCGCTAGCTCAAATACCTATATTAGCCCTCTAGGTGAAAAAAGAATACTTTTGTCAAGGAACATGGATGAGAACAAGAAAACGATCGAAGAACTAGAAAGTTTAGGAGTGGATTATTTACTGATAACAACAAATCCCAGGGGAAATCTCAGTATACAGGATCAACAAGAAGCATTGAATATATTTGCTTCTAAATTCCTGTAATTTAGATCTTCATGGAAATAATTATTTTAGGGCATTGTTAGATCTAAAACAAATACGCTTAAATCAGGTATGGATTTCTTCTATAGTTTGATTAAAATGATAGCCCAATTTAGTTTGGAAGAATAAACGGAGTCTCGCATTTATAGATTTTTCTCATAATTATTTATTTTTTGCGAAAGATTTATATAAATGTATTTTATAGAGATGGTATGAAGGAAGAAGCTCCACCTAGTCCCCTTGAGAGACTTGGATGGAGGCTTTCTGCAAGCGTTGAAAAATGGATGCCAGACCCACTAATATTTGCCCTTATACTAACTTTGATAACGTTTTTAATGGCACTTCTAATACTGCAACCGCAGAGAACAATGGACTCCGCATCGATACTAAAGTGGTTGTTCATGGATGTATGGTATAGGGGATTTTGGGAATTGCTTACATTTGCGATGCAAATGGCTTTAATTCTAGTTACAGGATACGCAATAGCCTATCATCCATGGGTTTATAGGGGTTTGAGGAGACTCGCCACAATGCCCACCGATACAAAGTCTGCTGCAGCTTTAACGGCCTTTGTCGCGATGATTACAGGTTGGATAAATTGGGGTTTGGGTTTAATTATTGGTGCAATTCTTGCGAGGACTATTGGCATTGAATTCCATCGTAGAGGAAAGCCGCTACATTATCCAGCGGTCGTTGCTGCCGGTTATGCTGGATTAGGGTTTACTTGGCACTGGGGCCTTTCTGCATCTGCACCTCTTTTACTAAATACACCAGGACACTTTCTGAAAGGTGTAGTTAATGAACTATATGGAAGAGAAGTTTTTCCATTGAATGAGACAATCTTTCATCCGTACACTCTTCTTAACCTTTTAATAATAATTGTATTTGGAGTTATAGCTTTCTATGCCATTGCACCAAAGGGCGAAAATCTTCGGGGAATAGATAAAGTTGCTCCACATATAATTGAAGTTGCGAGGAGAGAAGAAGAGGAAAGTAAGAAGGTTGGAGGATCAAAAACCATAGCTGACAAGCTTGAAAACAGCAAAATACTAGCTCTTCTTATCAGTCTACCTGGTCTTATAGCAATGGGATGGTGGTTCTCTTTAAAAGGTTTCTTTGCAGGATTGGATCTTAATTCTCTCAACTTTATATTCATAATGGTTGGACTTTTGCTGTATGCAAACCCAATTGCATACATGAAAGCAATTGCAAGAGCCTCTGGAGCAGTTGCTGGTATTTTAATTCAATTCCCATTCTACGCAGGGATCATGGGTATCATGAGATACGGCGCTGTTGAAGGACCAAACCTAGCTACGATTTTAGCCAATAGCATTGCAAGCGTTGCTACACCTTTTACCTGGCCGGTAATTTGTCTTTATATAGCTGGATTAGTCAACATCTTCATACCTTCAGGCGGGGGTGAGTGGGCTGCGATAGGAGAGATCCTAACGAGAACTTCTGCTGCACTGGGAGTTCCTTTAGGTAAGACTGTTATTGCATACGCAGCAGGAGATATGTGGACAAATTTATTCCAGCCATTCTGGGCAATTCCGCTTCTAGGATTAACGGGAACCAGAGCTAGAGATGTTTTTGGGTATACAATAGCTGTGATGATACTTGCAACAATTCCTTTCAGCTTGGGACTTTTACTCATACCCTACTGAATTTTTTTAAACTGAAATTCTTAATATCCAATTCATAATTATTTGTCAAAGCCCAATGTAGTAACCTCTTACATCGATTCTTTTATAGCTTTGTGACTTAGAATATTGAGAGACTAGAAATCTTAAAGCTTTGTAAAGACTTTCAGGATGTAAAGTTAATTAATCATAATATATTGCATCCCAAAATTCTAATTCGTATTCTTGTATTAACCTTACCAATTCTTTAACTCTTTCATTTTTTTCTAAATCATATTTTTCTAGAATTTTCAAGCCCAAAAACTCGGCTTCTTTATCCCATCTAGCTTCTTCGAAAAAGCTCGCCTCAACTATATTATACTTTTCCTTTAAGGCTTTACCTATTTTATTTATGTTTTCAATGAAAACGGGGAAATTAATCATAATAGCAACTATTTGTTCCTCTATGGAAGCGAAATAAGCTAAGTGGAATAAGAAATGAGTATAAGAAACAGCTCTGGCTAAAGGCTTGATCTTTTCTATATTAAAAAATTTCAATGCTTTCTCTAGGTGATTCAACGCTAACTGATGGCTTTCTAGTAATTTCAAGAAAAAGGTGTTAGCTGGATAGTTGGACCTTGAATACATGAGAGCTAAGGCCTTCGCATCATTAGAAGCTATATAATATTGCTGGGCTATCAACGATTTTATCTTATCCAAACTTAGCTTTCCTTCTACGGCATCTATTATAAAGGGATGTCTTAAGATCTTAGAATTTAGTTCAGCTAATTCATATCTTAACTTCTCTATGAATTCTAAAGGCGTCATAAAAATAGATCGTGCGTTAAGGCTTAAACCTAATCCAGTAGAAATTGCTTCGTTGCAAAAGAAAGGATATATTTATACTTTATCTTATAAGAGTAAAAAAATGGGTTTCCTATCTAGAGTAGCCATTAAGGAAGGAGTACAATTCAGCGTAAATAAAGAAATCTTAGGGGGAATAACCACCTTCTTGGCGATGGCCTATATAATTTTCGTGAATCCAGCAATCGTAGGAGGAGGTTTTGAATTTACACTCAAAAGTAAACTCCAACTTGAGACTTTGACTCCAGACTTACAAGCATTGGTAAATAACGTTAAAGTAGGTATAGCTACAGCTACGATACTCGCCGCTGCCTTTGGTAGCTTGATGATGGGTTTATATGCAAGATTGCCTTTCGCTTTAGCTCCAGGAATGGGAGAAAACGTTTTCATAGGATTCTCAGTCATCCCTGCTTTTGCCTCTGCCTTGATCACTCTAGGCTTTTCTGGAGCCGATGCAGTAACTACAGCTATGTTCGCGGCTTTCTTCGCTGTATTGGTCAACGGATTGCTATTTTTGCTAGCTTCTTGGAGTGGTATAAGGGAAAGGGTGATTAGATCGATATCTCCTAGCTTAGCTTACGGAATAGCAGTAGGAATAGGCGTATTCATAGCCTTCATAGGATTGTCTTTGGCAGATATCGTAAAACCTGGTGTGGGAACTCCTGTACAATTCAATGATAAAGCTTTCATAAATCCTGCCTCTATATTAGCGATCGCAGGTTTCTTCGTAGCTTCAGCTCTTTACTTCAGGAAATTCTCTCCAAGTCTTTTATTGATAATACTAGCTTTGACTATAATAGGGATAGTTTTAACCGAAACTAGAATTGCCCCTGGTTTAGTAATCTTACCTCCTCAGATCTTCCAATATCCTTCATTCAGCACTTCAATCGTTCCTAACTTCGGCAATACGCTCTCAGCTTATCTTGCTATAATCACCATTGCTTTCCCAGTAGCATTGGCGCTTTTCATAGTTTCCTTTTTCGATGCAATAGGCTCGATAACTGGCCTAGCAGCTAAGGCAGGTTTGATGGATGAAAGAAACAAGCCCGTAAATATTGATAAGGCACTTTACACAGATTCAACAGCCATAATAGCAGGCGCGTTGGCTGGAACCACAACGACGGTGGTTTACATAGAATCAGCGGCTGGAATAGAGACAGGAGGTAGGACTGGTCTAACTGCGGTAGTTACAGGACTTCTCTTCCTAGTCTTTTTACCGATCGCACCTTTAGCAGTGGTGATACCGGGTTTCGCCACAGCGCCTGCGCTTCTCCTAGTAGGTCTCATGTTCATTTCATTAATAAGAAAAGTGGATCTTGATGATCTAACCGAAGCTATACCTAGTTTCGTAGCAATAATAGGAATTCCTTTGACTTATAACATAGCCACAGGCATAGGTTTAGCCTTCATAACATATACGATAGTTAAGATCTTGACTGGAAGATTCAAAGATATAAGCTTAACTACGGTATTAATAACGATAGCGTTTATAATTTACTTTGCAGCATTACCTTATTTACATTAAATTTTTAAATCGAATCTAATTTTTTTAAATAGAATCTAAGGCTTCGTTGAAATCATTCTCTATGTCTTCATAATCTTCTATGCCTAAAGATACTCTTACAAGTCCTTCACTTATGCCCATTCTTTTACTTTCTTCAGGATCTAACATTCTATGACTTGTCTCTAAAGGTAATGTAACTAGGGTTTCTACTCCTCCCAAGCTAGGTGCGGTTATGCATAGTTTTAGATTCTTCATGAACTTCTTCGCCGCTTCTTTAGAACCTAGATCGAAAGATAGCATCGCGCCAAATCCTTTCAATACTTTTTTAGCTATTCCATGATATTCATTATCTTCAAGACCTGGGTAGTAAACTCGTTTAACCCTTTTGTGATCTCTTAGGAACTTGGCCAACTTTGATGCGTTGGCTTGTTGTCTTTCAATCCTTAGAGATAGCGTTTTGATGCTACGCAGAGCTAAATAGGCTGATAAAGGATCAGGGACTCCTCCTAGATTGTCCCTAAACTTCAATGCATTCTTGTATACTTGCTCTTCATTCGTGGCGAAAAAACCAATTAATATATCACTATGGCCTGAGATGTATTTAGTACCACTATGAAGCACGATGTCAGCACCTAATTCTAGGGGTCTTTGGTTATAAGGAGTAGCGAAAGTAGCATCTACTACTAGAGTTATACCTTCCTCTCTGCAATATCTAGCTAAACTTATTACATCGCAAACCTGCAAGGTAGGATTCGTAATGGACTCTACGTAAATCATCTTGTGATCGCCTCTTGGTATTTCTAGTTCGTTTAATTTCTGCATTGATATGAAATCGACTTTTACACCCAAAGAGGGTAGAATTTCTTTAAAAAACTCATATGTTTGACCATAGAGCTGGTTTACAGCTAATATCCCATATCCTTGTTTCACTAAGCTTAATATCGAAGTAGTTATAGCGCTCATGCCTGAGGAAAAAGAGAGAGCGTATCTAGAATTCTCTATAGAAGCGTATTTCTTTTCGAGGGAGGCCAAAGTAGGGTTTCCTAGCCTGGAATACAAGAAGGGTTTATTTCTAGAAGGATCCAAGTAGACGTCTTCATACTCGTTGGGAT
>JBEPYP010000056.1:0-6445 GCA_041641355.1 Thermoproteota archaeon
AAGGTATAGTCAAGCCGATCCCTAAGGAATACATACCCAAGGTTAAGGAAGAGATAAGAGCATCGATAGAAGAAGTAATAGGAATAATTAAGGGTGAATTTGATGCTTTGCTCTTAGATGTTAGAATGTACGAGGAACATACGGGAAAAATACAAACGACTTCTAGAGCAGGGAGAATACCGAAATCAACATTGGCAAAACCTGAACTATTCCTCCAAGCCTTTCAAGGGAACAGAGAAGCTTTAGAGAAACTATCTAAGCTAACTAGCATCGGCAAGGAAATCGTGGCATATTGTGCAACAGGAGAAAGGGCATCTTTAGCATGGTTTGTGCTAAGCAAAATGCTGACCCTTAAAAACATAAAACTTTATCCCGAATCCTTCCTTGAATATTCTTCTAGAAGCGATTTGGAAATAGAAATAGGAGAAGAAAATATTAAAGAGATATAATTTTAAAAGAATTTATAAACAATTGATTATATATTTATAAGTTTGAATACAAAAATTTTTAAGCGGTTAAATTAATTTAACCTTATGAAAAAAATAGTCATTCTAGGAGGCGGAACGGGAGGCCTTATTAGTGCTAAACACCTAAAAGAAAGCCTACGCGATGAAGCTGAAATAACCGTAATTGATAAGAAAGATAGGACAGAGCTCAGACCTTCCTATCTCTACTTAATGATGGGTTATAGAGAATATGAGCAAATTTCAGCGCCATTAAATCTGCTAGAAAGGAAAGGAGTTAGATTCGTCAAAGCAGAGGTTAAAAGCATAAAGCCCTCTGAAAGGTTTGTTGAAACTAGCGCTGGTAGATTTAATTATGATTACCTCATAGTATCCCTAGGCGCTGAAACTAGACCTGATTTAGTCAAAGGAGGGCCTGTGATTCATCCATGGGAAGCAGATGCTGCTTTAGAATTGAGGAAAAACATCAAAGGTTTCAAAAAAGGTAAGATAGTAGTAGCTGTCCATAGCACGCCCTATAGATGTCCTCCAGCTCCTTGGGAAGTGGCTTTCCTATTGGATTTCTACTACAGCGGAATTGGACTTAGGCAAGAGATAGATATTACATTAGTTCATCCTTTCAAGAGACCCTTCGAGAACTTTGGGCCTCTTGCATCTAAGATGATGGAAGGGATGATGCAGCAAAGGAAAGTTAATTGGATAGGTGTAGGAAATAATCCAGCCGTAGACAGAATAGACAGTGAAACGAAAAATGTAATTACGACTAAAGGAGAAAAAATAAAATACGATATTTTGATAACAGTACCTCCGCATTTAGCGCCTAAAGCTGTAGCTGAATCTGAAATAGCAGATGCTTCTACTGGATGGGCTAAGGTGAATCCTCCTACGATGAAAACGAAGTATGACGATGTTTATGCAGTAGGAGATGTAGTAGCTCCTACCCTTAAGCTCGGAATGGCCGGAGTAATAGCTCACTCGTATCTCAAATATGTAGTGGCATCGATAATCTCGGACATCAAGGGAATATATATCACTTCTGACTTCAAAGTCGTAGGTACCTGTGTAATGGATGTAGGAGGCTTTGGTATGGCTGCTGCTTGCGACTTCACAAACGTAGTGTTAGGAAAGGCACAGTACCCTGATTGTATGTTCTTACCTCCAACGAGCTTTGCTAGAACCTTCAAAGAAGTCTTCGAGAAGCAGTACTTTTCATGGCTATTGAGCTATGTACCAAGTTGAGGTGATAACATGAGCAAGCAAACTGTTTCTAGGGAGGAATACGAAGAGTTATTAAAAGAAGTTAGAGAGCTAAGAGAGAAAGTGGACGAGCTAGTAGTAACGCTTAAACCGATATTATATCTAGTTGAGAAGTTGCCAGATTTGATGACCGATTTAACTTTCTTCAAATCGTTGGCTCCTTTACTAGCGATATCCTATGCGATCGAAAGGACAAACCCAAATGTATTAGGCGCTGCGATGGTTACCGGAATCGAAGCTCTCAGTAAATCTTTTGAAAAGCTAGCGGCCATGGATAAACCTCCTAAGTTCTCTATACTTTCCTTGTTAAGAGATAAAGAAACAAAGGAAGCTCTAGGAATAATGATAGAACTAGTCAAGAACATGGCTCCTCATCTATACAAGGGAGTTAAGGAAATGACTTCTCCTTGAAATCGTTACAAACATTATATAAATTGCAATTTTTCTTTTCTTAAATTTTATTAAAAACAATAATCTTTAATTTTATATACATCTTCTAGGAATAAAAATTGGAATTGATCCATGAGTTATTTGGAGGAGGTGATCGCGATTATTCATGAAGATTTCTCCTCTTTGTCTATCATAAGAGAAGTGATGGGAGGATTTCATACCTTCTTCGCCAGCATGGTTGAGAAGATAGGAGGAAAGGTGATAGACTTATATTATTCCAAAGAGCTGATAGGACAATCAGTAGTATACAGCATAGATATTGGTCCTTGTAGATTGGGAGTAATTTATTACATGGCAATTCTTCCTAAGTATAGAAAACGGTCTTTTGGTAGGGTTTTATTGGCTTCTGCAGAAGAAGCTTTGTCGATGATGGATGTTAATTACTTCGTAGCGACCCTCAAAGAAGATAATAAGCCAGCAGTGAGTATATTCAATTCAATGGCATACAAGCTATATGCTTGGAAAGACGTAGCAAAGCTTATTGGTCGAGAGAAAATGGAGATGTTGAAAATGGGGACCTGTGGGTATGAAGACGATTTCCTAGCTTTGAAGAAAGACTTAGGTGAGGTGAATTTGCTCGAAATCAGTGACTTTGATCATGAAAAAGTTAAGAGGATATGGGAAGAAATATGTCTAAAGCCTTGGCTTGAAATCAAAAGAAGCTTTAGTTAAATTATAATGAGGATCCCTACAAACTAGTTAAGCTCAGTTAATATTAATTTTTTCACCATAAGTCCATCTAACCCCTCTTCCTACATGTTGAGTTTTCTCCCATCTTAAATCTTTGAAGATGATTTGATACACCGCTCTAAACACGGCTAAAGGAATCATGTTGAAGTATACGATCATTAAAGGAATATCTTTTAACCTAACTTTAATCTCTTCAATAGTAGCCCCCATGTAGTACATAAAATAATATAATAAGTTAAAGAAAAGAGGCATGATTGAAAACCAAGGAAATAGATTACTGGTAAGATTGCTTCCTAAAATTTTCGTATACTCAAGGATCCACAATATAGTTAACGCATAGGCAGGATAGTTTAATAACATAACTATGGGCCAAATCGAGGTGAATATAAGCGCGAAGATCTTCGCAATACCTATTCTTCTTACCATTGATGGTCTTACTGCTATAATTAAATATTTCCATAGAACTTGTAACCAACCTCTTGACCATCTGGTCCTTTGTCTAAGCCATGCTTTAAACTTAAAAGGAGCTTCTTCCCATTGTCTGCCTTCTATTACACATATCTTCTTTTTAGATAGCATCAGTCTAACGGCTATTTCTGCATCTTCAGCGAGTTGAGTAGGCTGCCATATACCGACTTCTTTGACTGCACTTCTAGACATATAGTTACCAGTGCCCCCTAAAGGTACGTAAAGATTTAATCTTGCCCTAGCATTTAACCAAATTCTAAACCATCCAGCATATTCCATCGCGAATATTCTAGAAATCCAACTGTCACCAGGATTGCTTATTCTGAGTATTGTCTGAACTACATCATACTTATGAACTACAATCGCATATGCGACCTTCTTAAGTATATCTCTTTCTAAAATGTCCTCTACGTCAACAATACCTATTATATCCCCGCTACACAAAGCTACTGCATCATTTAACGCGCTTGGTTTTGTAGGAAAATATCTCTTCCGCATCAAAAGCTTAACGTTTAAGGGATGCTTTTGTTGATACCATATTGCTGTTCTAGCTGCGTCTTCATCTTCAGTAACCACGACCAGTTCCTTTTTATCAAAAGGATAATCAATGTGATAAAGGCATGTTTCTATCGTCCTGCTTAATATCGGTTCTTGCTTTGCAGGTATTATAATAGAGATTTTCGGATAATAAGGCAAATTAAGATTTACTGCTGTAGGATTGAAAGGTTTAGGCAAGCCTGCGATGAGCAGGATAACGTGATAACCCCCCATAAGAGATATATGATAGTTATTACGTAAGCTAACACTTCAAGAGTTAATCTAATCCAGAATAGAACCCCCGCAACTAATAACGCTACAAATGTAACGAAAAATAATAAGTTAAGCTTCTTCAACTACCCTCAGTACTTTCTCCCCTATTAATGAAAGCAGATACTCCGCGAACTTAGCACTATTCCAGTCTTTATCCTTTTGAATTATCCTAATTCTCTCGACATTGAATATTTTAAGAAGCCTTTCATTAACGGGCTCATCTGTGACTATCACAGTTAAAGAACTCGGCATAAGTAATTCTCTATCTATTATTCTAGACCATTGAACCATATCATTAACGTTAGGCAAATAATCTACTATGATGGTGTTTCCTTTCAAGTTTATCAACAAAGGAATGATTTGTGTTTCACCATTACCAAAACGAAGTCTATAGAAAAACTCCACTTCTACCCTTTCACCTTTAAGCAATCTATAAGAATTGAAAGATTCTTTGAGGAATTCATAGACGCTAAAAAATTCTTTGTAAGTATTTGCCGCATATTGATTTATTTTATAACTTGTAATAACGGTAACGTTAAGATCATGTAACTTTAAAACATGCCCTTTATCGCATTCGAACTCGATCTGAGGATATTGGGTTATGTAATTACAGCTCTCGCATTTAAATCCAAGTCCAGGCATACCGTAATCTATACCTATCTTGTTGAACTTCTTCTTGCATTTGGGACAAATATATGCGCTACCATTTTCATCGAGCGAGAAAGCTTCTACAGGAGCTAGATGGCCGCACTCATAATGAACTATGAAATCATGCTTCGTCAAAACTCTATTTCCACAAGATGGGCATTTAAAGTAAAGTGTAAGCGCTGAACTGCCACATACACTGCATATAGGGAATGAGTACTTCCCAACAGGTTCCAGTAATTTATTTTCATATTCTTTAATACGCTCAATGCTTATCATTTCGCCATTTAAGGTATAACCTAAACCAAAGTTGAAGATCTTGGGCTTGATCTCTTCTTGATATTCTAACAAATATAAAATATCAAATTCTCTACTGCGCTTTTCCATCACCTTGAATCATTTTTCGTTTTATCAAATAAAAATTTTATCTTATATTTTACAAAAAATTGGGGATCTTTTTTGAAAAAACAAAAAAATAATGAAAAAACTTTTTCAAAGGCTAGAAACGTTTAGGAGACATCATTGGTTTTGGCATAAATGAACACACATCTTTCACCTGTAAACTTAAATCTTTCTAGTATCTAAATAAGTAAAGTTATGGGCACTACTCTAACTCATGAAGCTCTATTCTTCCTCATAGGAATAACGCTGATCTTCATAGGCTTCTTCGTATTGCTCTTCCTAGCTTTATTCAGAATGAAAGAAGCTAAAGCTAAGACTGAAGGAGGAGTTTTCGTTTTAATAGGTCCTTTCCCAATCGTAATAGCATCTAGCAGAAAATTAGCTTACTTGCTCCTAGGCATAGGGATTGCATTTGCAGCATTCTTCTTCTTTTTGCTATGGATAGGGCTTTAGTATTCTTAGCTTTCTTTTTGATATTTTTAGGTATAGCTTTCATACTGATACCTTTCTTAGCCTTACCTAAGGATATCTCAGGAGCTTTTGTTATAACTATATTCTTCATCCCAATAGCTGGAAGTTTTGGTAAATATGGAGATGTTTTGTTGATTTTGTTATTAATATTGACCATCGCATTAGTGCTCTTGAATTTTCTATTCTTGAGAAGGGGAAAAGAAAGCGAAGGTTAATAGTCAATGAGATTTATGATTTAAAAATGATATTATCAACCGAAATTAGCTTTTTATTTTTGTAAAGATTTGCTTTTTTATGGACCTTAAATGTTGGAGTTGCAAGAAAGAATTAAATGAAGTTAACAGAACATGGAAATACGGTATATTCGATGTAAAAGAATTCCTATGTTCCTGTGGTGCAGTAACTAGGGAATATTCTAGAGAAGGAAAAGCCGTATTCTATTTAGGTAACATAAAAGGCAAGACTAGGATGAAAAAGGTAATACCTCCTTAATTTTTATGAAAGTCAAAATTCTTAGAAACAGGGATATCAAGAGGATCGTAGCCTTCATACCAACAGGTCATAAGCACGTGAGAATGCTGATAGAGCTTGAGGATGAATCCTTCATAATCCAAGAAGCTACGATAGATGCTATCTTAAGAGCTTACGTAAACGTGATAACCCATCCTCGAAGACTAGCTACCGAGTTAAAAGTAGAGAAGTTGGAAGTTAAGAAAGAAGGATATGCAGAATACCAGCATATAGAAAGTCAAAGGAGTGAAGAAGAAATATTGAAGGAAATGGAAGAA
>JBEPYP010000057.1:0-6432 GCA_041641355.1 Thermoproteota archaeon
AACCGCTTATGTCATTTATGAGATCTGCACCATGGGATATGGCTTCTTCAGCTACTTTGCTTTTGTAAGTATCTACAGAAACTATTACATCGAGCTCTCTTTTCACCCTCTTCAGGACTGGTATCACCCTTCTAAGTTCTTCATCCTCAGATATCCTAACAGAACCTGGTCTAGTAGATTCACCGCCTATATCTATTATGTCTGCCCCTTCTTTCCACATGAGCTCTGCTCTTTTGAAAGCTTTTTCGTGATCAAAATAGAAATTTCCATCGTAGAAGGAATTGGGAGTTATGTTCAAAATTCCCATTACGTAGACTCTATTTTTGAAATCTAAAACTCTATCACCGATTTTCATAGGAGGAGGATTAGAAATAAAGTTATTATAAGAAATTTTTATTTCTTTAAATATTTCAATGTTTTCTGGTAAACTATTTAAAATATCTTCATCTTCTAATATTAATGAAAAAACAGAATTTTTTTCTTCAATTACATTTATCTTTTTAAAATAATTTTCAATTAAATTTAACTCTTCTCTTTTTACTTCTTCTATGTATATTCTTGGCTTTTTTGAAAGTATTACTACGTTATGCATCTTTCCTTTTTACATCCAAAGTATCACTCACAAAAACTTCATCCACCTCTTCATCAACCAAAAGTTCTCTTGCTTCTGCTACGGTGAAAACGGATCCGGTTACGAGTATTGGACCTTCTAAATTTTCTAAGGAAAATCTAAGAGCTTCTTTCACATCCTTGATTAAGTCGAAGGTTATATTCAATCCTAGATCTTTTACACTCCTGGCAAGGATTTCGTTGCTTATCGCTCTACTCATCACTTTATGTTCTGCAAATACGAAATGCTTTGTTATATCCTTTATATTGTTTAATATATTTATGTAATCTTTGTCATTAGAAATACTTATTACAACATTAAGCTTATCTTTAATATTCTTCTTAAGAAAATCAGATAAAGTTTTAATCGCAAAAGGATCTTTGGCGCAATCTAAAATTATCATTTTATTATTACGATTGAAAATTTCTAATCTACCTTTATGCTTTGAATTACTCAAGACCTCTCTTATTTTGTTTTCGTTCATATCATAACCTAGCATGTCTAGAATTTCTAGAACTGCCAAAGCGATTGAAGCGTTCCTTTGTTGATGTTCTCCTAATAAGGAAAGCTCAAGATCTTTCAGTTCAACGTCCAATCCATAGTAGTCGAAAACATTCTCTTCGAGATCACTTTTTATGTTTTCATAAAAAACATCGAAACCTTTTTTATTTGAAACGGTTATCAGTAAACAATCTAGCTTTTCACATTCATTTCTTACAACTTCAGTAACGTTTTCTCCAGAATAACCATATACTAAATAGGCATCTGGCCTAGCTATTCCTACTTTGTTCCAAGCTATTTCTTCAACGGTATTACCTAGAATTTTGGTATGCTCAAGGTACACAGTAGTGATAGCAGAAACACAAGGATTAAGGACGTTCGTAGCATCATATCTACCTCCTATTCCTACTTCATAAACACAAATGTCTACATTCTCTTCCAAGAAATAGAGCATCGAAAGAGCTGTCGTGAATTCAAAGAAAGTAGGATGATAATCGCTATTTTTAATTTTATTATAGATATAATTAGCGAGCTCAAGAACATGTTCTTTACTTATCTCTTCAGAATTTACGGATATTCTTTCAGTATATCTATGTAGATGGGGCTTGGTGAAAGATCCAACCTTATACCCATGCTTTTCTAGAACATGAGAAACCAAATAAGTTACTGATCCTTTTCCTCCACTACCAGTTATTAATACTGAATTGAGTTTTTCATGAGGATTACCTAGAAGCTTAAGCAACTTCCTTATGTTATCTACTCCATAGCTCATTCCGAAACGTCTTAAATTATACAACCAGTTCAGGAAATCTGAATAGTTTTGAAATCTATCCATGTCAATGTCTGAAACTTCTTACCCCAGTGAATACGAGCGCTAGACCATGCTGATCAGCAGCCTCTATCACTTCCTTATCCCTTATAGATCCACCCGGCTCTATTATCGCCCTTACTCCTTTGCTTGCTGCTAAATCTATGCTATCCCTAAAAGGAAAGAAACCATCCGAAGCTAATACGGAGCCTTTTGCATTTTCTCCTGCCCTAGTTAAGGCTATCTCGGTCGAATATATTCTGCTAGTTTGACCGCATCCTATTCCTAAAGTCACCTCATTTTTTGCTACTACGATAGCATTGGAAAAAGCATGCTTTACTACCTTCCAAGCAAATATTAGATCTTTAATTTCCTTCTCATCAGGCTTTCTCTTAGAAACAAATTGAAGATTAAAATTCTCTATCTTGCTCAAGTCCCTTTCTTGAACTAGAATACCGTTAATCACATCTCTGATCGAATAAGATTGCCTAAGCCCTAATCCAAATGATCTACATCTAATCAATCTAGCCTTCTTTTTAGATAAGATCCTCAAAGCTTCTTCTTCGAAATCCTTAGCTATTATGATATCGAAGAAATGCTTCGAAATGATTTCCGCCAATTCCTTATCTATCAAGCCATTGATCCCTAGAATTCCTCCGTAAGCGGAAATTGGATCTGCAGAATAGGCCTTTAAAAAGGCATTTTTCAAATTTTCATCTTTAGCAGCGCTAGAAGGATTCGTATGTTTTATTATTACGCATGAAGAAGGACCTAGTTCCTCTAGTAAATAGATAGCTCTATTCGCATCTAAATAATTATTGTAAGACAAATCGCCCTTTAAAATTTCGATCTCAAAATTCGGATCGGTTTCATAGTAAAATACATAAGCCTTTTGATGCGGATTCTCACCATACCTAAGTTTCTTTCCGTCTTTCAGCATCATGTAAAGAGCTAGCTTACCTGTGAAGCTCTCATAAAGGAATGTATATGTCTTTGCCTCATAATCCATCAAGTAATCGAAAGCCCTTAATGCCAAAGATTTCTTGGCATCCAAGGACAAAGATTCTCTATTCCTCAATTCGTTTATAGCTATTCTACATCCTTCTTCGTCTACGATCAAAGCTACATGCTTGTAATTCTTTATCGCTGAATTTATCAATAACCTTCCTCCTATATCTAGTGATTTAAAAAATAAATCCTCTTTTTGAAAGTCGAGAGAATAAAGATTGACGACGACGAAATCTACTAAGCCATAATTCTTTATTTCCTCGACCTCTTCTGCCGAATCCCTGTCACAAAGGATCATTGCGTGCAAGATATGATTTATCGACTTAACTTTACCCTTTAAGAACTCATTAAACCCCGTTAATTTGCTCAAAGGATATGCCTCTAAGCCGTTTTCTTTTAAGAATTTCATCGTGCCCTCTGTGGCGAGTATTTTGTAGTTTTTATTCACCAACTCTTTAGCTAACTCTAAGAAAATAGGGCTTTTCTTTGAAAGCGAAAATAAAGCATACCTTTGCATAGCCATATATTTCTTTTATGAAAAAATTCTTAAAGCTAAAATTGGAGGAAAAAGATGATAAACTTGTAATGAAGTTAATTAAAAGAGGTAAAGTAAAGGATATATACGAGGTAGATGATAAAACACTCCTTTTCGAATTTTCTGACAGGATTTCAGCGTTCGATATAGTTCTTCCTACACAGATACCTATGAAGGGGAAAATCCTGATGAAATTCGCGAAATTTTGGTTTGAATACTTAGATTATCCAAATCACATGCTTAGAACAGAGGAACCCAATTTGATGTATGTAAAGAAATTGAACATGATCCCCTTAGAATTCATCGTTAGAGGATACATATACGGATCTCTCTATGAAAGGATAGTTAAAAAGGAAATAGAAAACTTTCCAGCGATTTTGGCCGAAAAACTAGATGAGCCTTTCTTCGAAACTACGACTAAGTATGAAGAAAAGGACGTGCCGATTTCAAGAGAAGAAGTGATTAAAAGAGGTTGGTTAAATCATGAAGAATACGATAGATTAAGAGAAATATCAATAAGCCTCTATAGGAAGATGTATGAAAGAGCATTGAAGGCTGGTTTCATACTAGCTGATGTAAAATTCGAATTCGGAAAAGATGAAAACGGAAACATATTTTTAGCAGATAGCCTAGGTCCTGATGAATTCAGACTTTGGCCTTTAGATAAATATGAAAAGGGTAAACCACAGGAAAGTTTCGATAAACAACCTGTTAGAGATTGGTTGATAAAGATAGGTTATAGAGATGCTCTTGAAGAAGCAAGAAAGAAGAAAATTGAACTTCCTAGGCCTCCGGAATTACCTGCTTGGCTGGTTGAAGAAATCAGGAATAGGTATATAGTAGCATATGAGAGAATCGCTCATGAAAAAATTACCTAGAACATACAAGGAAGCGGGTGTTGATCTTAAAGAAGTTAGAGAAATTCATCAAAGGTTAGGAGAAATTTTCGAAAACAAGATAGAAAAAAATGAATTTGTACCTTTGCTTCAAATAGGTCATTACGCAGGTATCATAGCTTATGGTGAACATTGTTTCGCTCTTCATGTAGACGGCGTAGGAACGAAGATCTTGGTTTCACAAGCTATGAATTACTTTGAACCTATAGGTTACGATGTTGTAGCGATGGGGGTTAACGATATAGTATGCGTAGGAGCAAAACCTGTAGCATTTCTGGATTATTTGGCTGTTGAAAAAATCAATAAAAAGCTGATAACCCAAATTGCGAAGGGGATTAAAAAAGCTGCTGAAGAAAGCGGAGTTTACGTATTAGGCGGAGAAACTGCTATAATGCCTGAGATAATAAAAGGAGCGAAGAAACAAATAGGCTTCGATTTGGTGGGCATGACCTTTGGATACTTAAAAAGAAATGAATTGATAGACGGCTCGAAAATAAACAAAGATGACGTTATACTAGGACTTGAGAGTAGCGGTCTGCATAGTAATGGGTACACCTTAGCAAGGAAAATATTGCTTGAAAAATACAGCTTGACAGAAAAAGTCCCTGAGATAGGAGGTATTCTAGGAGAAGAACTACTAAGGCCCACTAGAATATACGTGAAACCTATTCTTGAACTTAAGTCGATGATCCAAATAAAGGGTATAGCCCACATAACTGGAGGAGGTTTCACGAAGTTAATGAGATTAGCAAAAGATAGAGAGATAGGGTTCTTATTAGACAGATTCCCGGATTTCCCTCCTATATTCAAATTGATAATGAATACAGCTCGTGTGAGTATAACAGAGATGTTTAGAACGTTCAACTGTGGAATAGGAATGTGCTTAGTCATAGATAAGAAAGATGTTGAAAAGGCGATTGAAGTTTTTGAAAAATATAAAATACATGCTGAAGTGATAGGAAAAATAATAGATAAGCGAGGAGTCTTCGTAAAATATAAAAGCAGAAAATTGGAAATTGTGTAATTACATGCTCAAAGAACATTGCGGAGTTGTAGGAGCCTATTTTCTTGAACATCCAAACCCTCATGAGGTTATTTACAATGCGTTGCTTTCCCTACAACACAGAGGACAAGAATCCTTCGGGATAGCTTCTATCAAAGAAAACAAAATAATCTTGAAAAAGGCTCTAGGTTTGCTTAGCTATTCTTTTGATCAAGAAGCTATGGAAATAGCTAAAAATGAAAGAGTAATAGCCCATGTCAGATATTCCACTAGTGGCGCTACAACGATAGAAGATGCCCAACCCTCATTGGCGGAGATCGATGGATTGCAAGTAGCTCTTGTTTTTAACGGCAACATCGTGAATTACATGCAGCTAAGAAGAGATCTCAAGAAAGAAGGATATGCATTCAAAGGAAGAAGTGATGGTGAAACTCTAGCAGCTTTCATAGCTAAGAACCTAAAGACTACTAAAGACATAGAAAAGACCATAGAGAGAACTTTCGAAGAAGTAGAAGGGGCTTATTCAGCTTTGTTTCTTACAAATGAAGGAACACTAGTAGCCTTCAGAGATCCATACGGATTTAGACCGTTAAATCTAGGATCAGATGAATTAGGAAACCTATTATTCGCTTCAGAAACGGTAGCCCATGAAGTGAACAATTTCACCAAAATAGAGCCGATAGGTGCTGCTGAACTGTTCATAATATCTGAAAACGAAATTAAAAGGAAAAAATTACGGAGTAACGTTAAGAGATCACATTGTATGTTTGAATTCGTCTATTTCAGCAGGCCTGATAGCGTATTTGAAGGAAGAACTGTTTATGAAGTAAGATTAGAGCTTGGGAAAGAATTGGCAAGAGCTTATAGCACAGATGCTGATATCATCGTTCCTATTCCTGATTCAGCAAGACCAGCTGCTGAAGCAATATCCAGAGAGACAGGGGTACCTGTGGTCGAAGGTTTGATAAAGAATAGATATATCGCAAGGACTTTCATAATGCCTAAACAAAAGGAAAGGGAAAGGAACGTAAAGCTAAAGCTCAACCCTGTGAAATCGTTAATTAAGGATAA
>JBEPYP010000058.1:0-6413 GCA_041641355.1 Thermoproteota archaeon
CTATCGAATGTATCTCCTTTCTTTCCAGTAGGGATATCAAAATCTAAGGTTTCATATACAGCATAAGGCTCATCTCTTCTCAAATCTCTTTTAACTCCACATGCTCTTAACATAGGTCCAGTCCAACCTAGTTCTATAGCTTTAGAAGCACTTACTGATGCAACATCTACAGTTCTGCTCAGGAACACTGGATTTTCATAAATGATTTTTTCATAGTCAGCTAGGTTTTTTTCTACATAGTTCAAAGCCTTATTGGCATAATCCTCGAAGTTTTGCGGAAGATCATATCTAACTCCCCCTACTCTGAAAAATCCAAAGGTCATTCTTTGACCACTCATCATCTCAAGCAAGTCTATTATTCTATCTCTATCTCTTAATCCCCAAGAAAATAATGTAAATAATCCTACATCTGCACAGAATGCGGCCAACCAAACCAGGTGGCTTGCTATTCTTTGTAGCTCGCATGCTATTACTCTAATCCACTCTGCCCTTTCTGGTATCTTAGCGTCCATGATTTCTTCTACAGCTTTTACGAATCCATATTCCCAAAACATACCGCTAACATAACAAAGCCTGTTGAGATAAATTGGAATTTGGAAGTAGTTTCTAAGTTCACAAAGCTTCTCTATGCCTCTGTGAATATAACCTAGCTTTACATCCGCGTCTATTATCACCTCGCCCTCTACTGTTATTATTATATCCATAGGTCCATGTGTGGCAGGGTGTTGTGGACCTACGTTTATAATTAATTTCCTTACCTCTCTTCCCTTTACCTCTTTAACTTCTACCATTTGTAATCTTTCCTAAGCGGGTGTCCTACCCAATGTTCGGGCAATAAAACCCTTCTAAGATCTGGGTTTCCTTCAAAATAAACTCCCATGAGATCAAAGGTTTCTCTTTCGTGGAATAGAGCCCCCTCCCATACTTCACAGAGAGAAGGTATTCTAGGATCGTCCCTGTCTATCAAAGTACCTACGATAACCAATCCTTTACCTTCTAGCTTTCTACAAATGAACATCACTTCTATTGAATTCAATCTATCCACAGCAGTAACAGCAGATAATAGAACAAACCCTGCATCCTTAAGCCTTTTAGCAGAATCTATCCATTTCTCTTTGGGTATTTTAGCATAATACTTGTATTTGTAAATCTTAAATATCTCTGCGTAAGGTAAAATGGATTTGATCTCTTTTTCTAATTCTTCGCTCATACTCGCCAATCTTCCTTTATAATAGGTACACCAGATTTAGGTAAAAATTTCTTTCTTGTCTCTCCTTTGAGTATTTTTTCTTCAAGCTTTATTATTCCTTCTATTAATGCCTCAGGTCTAGGAGGACAACCAGGTATATATACATCAACAGGTATTATTTGATCTGCTCCGTCTATGACACTATACATTCCTTTCCAAGGACCTCCGCAAATTGAACATTCGCCAGTGGCTATAACATATTTTGGTTCTGCCATTTGCTCGTAGAGTGTTTTAACTACAGGTGCAAGTCTTTGTGAAATTGGCCCTGTTATTATCATCAAATCGCATTGTCTTGGGCTATTTCTAGGAAGGACTCCGAACCTCTCAAAATCATAATTCGAAGCCCCTGCCACCATCATATCTTCTATAGCACAACATTTTATTCCAAAAACTAGCAACCAAAGTGAATTGCGATTTCCCCATACTAATAGTTTGTTTACAAAAGGAAGTTTCCTAGGATTTACTAACCATATTTTTAAATCTTGCCAAATATTGAGGCTTTTCATAGATCTATAGAGGGATAGTAAGACATGAGTTATTTATTCTTTCTCCTATAATGATTTGAGGCTATTAAAAGTACCATCATACCCAACGTAGCATTCCTCTCTTAAGGGTATAAGCTATACTGAACAGAGTGACTAATAATAATGCTGAAACGCCTAACAAACTAGTCATCGTAAATTCGATCGACCTTATGGCCCATATAAGAATTAATATAGCTACGATATCTGCTATCAGATATGCGATTCCATAAATATAATATTGTACGCTCATTCTGACCTGAGCTTCTCCTAACAATTCTTCGCCGCATTCATAAGGAGATAGCTTTAATTCTGATTTCTTGGATTTATGGGACAGTTTGTAATTAAGAAAGATAGTTATCAACGCAAATCCAATCGAGATTAGTAGGGCTATCGCTAGTGCGGTGAAAATAAACATAAGATATCTTACGCGAACTTTTTTATATACTTTTCTCAGATAATTATTGTTATTCTTCATATAAATGTATATAAATTTATAAATTTGGATAAATTAACCGCAATTATATTTAACTCTATTATAATCGGTGTTTTATGGTATTTTTGAAATGTTAGAGGTAATAAACCTTATAAATCTGTAGAATATACTTTTACGTGGATAAGATAAGAGCTGATGTAATAGTAATCGGAGGCGGAGCTGCTGGATTAAGAGCCGCTATCGAAGTTGCAAGCTTTAATCCTAAACTAGAGATAGCCTTGATTTCAAAGGTATATCCTATGAGGAGTCATACAGTCTCAGCCGAAGGAGGAACGGCCGCTGTTCTTAAAGAATATGATAGTTTTGATTTACATGCTTTTGATACAGTAAAAGGTAGCGATTTCTTAGCCGATCAAGATGCTGTTGAACTTTTTGTTAAACAAGCTCCTGTTGAGCTTTTGAATTTAGAGAAATGGGGATGTCCTTGGAATAGAGATGAGAAAGGCAGAATGGAAGCGAGAGCATTCGGAGGAATGAGCGTGAAAAGGACTTTTTTTGCAGCAGATAAAACAGGTTTTTACATACTTCATTCTCTTTTTCAAAGATCTTTGATTTATGATAACATCAAGAGGTATGATGAATGGTTTGTGACCTCATTGATAGTCGAACAAGGAAGGTTCAAGGGATTGACAGCCATAGAAATAAAGACAGGAAATTTGCACTATTTTGAAGGAAAGGCTGCAATAATATGTACAGGAGGAGTAGGTCAGCTCTATAAGAATACTACGAATGGAACTATAAACACAGGAGATGGCATGGCTTTCGCATATAGAGCAGGAGCACCGTTAAAGGATATGGAATTCATTCAATTCCATCCTACAGGCCTTCCGGGAAAAGGTTTATTGATAACCGAAGCTGCTAGGGGCGAAGGGGGATACTTGCTCAATAATAAATATGAAAGATTCATGAAAAAATATGCTCCTGAAAAATTAGAACTTGCTTCACGTGATGTTGTATCTAGGGCTATAATTGGTGAGATCAAAGAAGGAAGGGGATTCACGGGTAAGTATGGAGAGTATGTTGGGTTAGATATAAGACATCTAGGTAAGGAATTCATAGAGAAAAGACTTCCTACAGTTAAAGAAATGGCTGAGAAGTATGTTGGTGTAGATCCGTTGCATGAGTTAATACCTGTTAGGCCAGTAATGCATTATATAATGGGAGGTATTCATACGAATAAATATGGAGAGACGCCCATAGCAGGATTATATGCTGCGGGGGAAGCAGCATGTGTTAGTATTAACGGCGCAAACAGGCTCGGGTCAAATTCTTTATCAGAATGCTTAGTTTTCGGGGCTTTGGCTGGAAGACAGGCTGCAATTTTCGCTTCAAATCATGATTTCAGAGAAGTTTTAAGAGAAGAAGTTCTAAAAGAAGAGCATCGAATTTTCGAAGTTATTTTGAAGAAAGAAAACGGAATTCCTTATTCTGAAATTTTATATGAGTTAAAGAACACGATGGAAGAAAAAGTAGGAGTGATAAGAAACGGAAAGGAACTTCAAGAAGCTTATTCTACGATAATTAAATTAAAAGAGAAATTTAAAGAAGTCTCTGTTGTGGATAAAAGCAGAATATACAATACAGATTTCATACAAGTATTAGAGTTGGATTTCATGTTAGACGTGGCTGAAACTATTACTTATTCTGCATTGAAGAGAAAAGAATCTAGAGGTGCACACTATAGGACAGATTACCCAGAAAGAGACGATCAAAATTGGCTTGTTCATCAGCTTGTATATAAGACTGAAGGTGAACCAAGAATAGAGCTTTTACCTGTAGTTATAACTAAATGGAAACCAACTGTAAGAAAATATTGACATGAGCGAGAAAAGAGAAGTAAAGTTGATAGTCGATAGGTTTGATCCAGAATCAAATAAGGTGTACAAAAGCGAATATGTAGTTACAGCGGAATCTGATACGATGGTTTTAGATGCGTTGATATACATAAAAGAAAACATAGATAGGACTTTGAGTTTCAGATATTCTTGCAGGATGGCTTCATGCGGAAGTTGTGGAATGGTAATAAATGGAGTGCCCAGATTGGCTTGTCAGACTAAACTCTTAGATCTTGAAGAACCTATAAGAATAGAACCGCTTTATAATTTCACAGTAATAAGAGATCTCGTTGTTGATTTCGACGTTTTCCTAGATCATCTTAAGGAAATTAAGCCCTACGTGATAAGAAAGGAAGAGATCAAAGAAGTTATTATGAAACAGGAGGAGGTTGATGTAATAATCAACGCTAGCTCTTGTATAAACTGCATGTTATGCTATGCTGCTTGTCCAGTATTCGGTCATGATGAAAAATTCAAGGGTCCTGCTGCTCTAGCGATATTATATAGATATTTAATGTATCCTTTAGATCAAGCTAAAGAAGAAAGGCTTAAAATAGCTAGCGATAAGGATGGTGTATGGAAATGCACTTTCATGGGTGAATGTAGCTTAGTTTGTCCTAAAGGTGTAGATCCTGCTTTTCATATACAAAGACTTAAATTGATGGCTTCTTTGTCTTCTTTATTTAAGCCATGAAGAGAAAAGTAGGATATTTTAGGCATCCTAGATATACGTTCAAACTAATAAGAGAACTTTCAAGCTTCATAATAGCTTTATATGCGCTATTTTTACTCTATAGGCTTTATACCAATTCCTTATATCCTTCTACATTTCAAATCATAGTGGCAAGCGTCGCGTTATTCTTCGCTCTATATCATACATTAACATGGCTGTACTTATTACCTAAGATTTCTAAGATTAAAATAGGGGGTCGCGTTCTAGGAGACGTTACAGTGTTTCTGATAAGCCTCATAGTTTGGGTTTTAATATCTTTATTAATCATTCTCCTATTGATATGAGCAAGTTGCATGCACTTAGTTGGTTATTATTTGCAGCGACCGCTTTCATAGCAGCTTTATTATTTCCTGTTACGATATTTTATTTTGACTTCTCTTACTATCTAGGTTATGATCAAAGTAAAATAATAAATCAGATAAGCAGCAACATATTGCTTAAAATTCTATTCTTCATAATAATAGGTTCGACAATATATCATGGTTTCTATAGAGTGAAAGCGTTGATGAGAGAAATTGCGACCAAACATGAGGACTTGATAGAGATTTCCTTCTTAGCTATTGCAATAATACTAGTAATTCTAGCTTTATTTGTAATCATTCTAATTTAACTTTTTTTAGATATACTTTAGTAAGGGGTTTTCAGGTTGTAAATTCGATACGATGACTTGTGCACCAAACCTTCTTTCCAGTTCTTTGGGTACTTCATCGATTTTTTTATAACTTATTAATCCATGTAGTGCTCTTCCTATCATATTTTGGCCTACTCCTTTAAATCCTAGTTTTATCATGTATTCAGAAATTTTCTTGAGTTCATCATCTAAGAAGCCGCATTTTTCCGCAAAAATAAGAGAATATTTTAAAAGAGAATATGCAGTCCCTTCGTCTTTTATTTTTTCCAGCAATTCTTCTGCTACAGGATTGATTGCTTTTATAATTCGTTCAGAAGATATCCATGGTGCTTTCTCCATTCTGGAAAAAACTAAAGATACTAATACATCTTCTTCATCAACCTCAAGTTCCTTCGCTTCAGAGAAGCATGGAGAGCCTGGTTTGTCGAGTAAACCGCTTTTGCCTTTGAATGAAGCCAAACCTGCTACAGTACCCAAACCTGTTAATGCTAATATATCAGCCTCATGTGCTATTCCTGTTAACTCACAGTAACTTGCTTTTAAACCGACTAAATTTTTTATTGCGAACACAGTTCCTAGCGCTCCTGAAGCACTGGTACCGAATCCGCATCCTATGGGCAATTCTATTTTATGATAAATCTTGAATTTCCCTTCTATGGAAAATTTTTTCCTCATTAGTTCTATGACTTTAAAAGTTGTCCTTGCTTCTTCTTTTACACCGTTTATGAAAACTTCATCGTTTTCTCCATATTCAGCAAACGTATAAGAACCAAGTTCCAACCGAAATCCTCCTCCTCTTGCTCCTTCTTTTTCTAGTTCTTTACCCTCGTAATGTACTTGGAATATGCTGGAAAGTCCTGCTGGTACGTAAATAATATCAGATTTTTCTTTCTTCACTCCTCCTTATATTGTAAGAACCTATTATTGTAGCTACTATTCCTGCTACTA
>JBEPYP010000059.1:0-6411 GCA_041641355.1 Thermoproteota archaeon
GAATTATAACGAAAACTTTGACTATAAGGAGGAAATCAACAAAAACGAAAATTCCTTGATAAAATGTGTAGGAATCTCTGTTGAAACAAGACCTGATTGGTTGGATGAAATGATATTAGAAGAATTACTAGAATTAGGCGTTACGAGGGTTGAGATAGGTGTTCAATCTACTTTCGATGACGTATTAGAAAAGGTGAAGAGGGGTCATGGTGTTAAAGAAGTAATAGAAGCAACGAAGTTACTCAAAGATGCTGGGTTTGAAGTCTGCTATCATATAATGCTAGGCTTACCTGGTTCTAATAGAGAGAAAGACATCGAAACGTTCAGAACCGTATTTTATGATGAAAGATTTTGTCCAGACATGATCAAGATTTACCCAACGCTCGTCATGCCTGGTTCTGAGCTCCATAAAGAATACCTTGAAGGTAAATACAAGCCGATCAATGAGGATGAAGTAGTAGAAATAATGAGCGAAGTTACCAAGTTCCTCCCTCCTTATGTAAGAATAAATAGGGTTCAAAGAGATTTGCCATCTAGCTTAGTAATAGCAGGTATAAAAAGAGGAGATTTGAGAGAGTACGTTAACAAGAAATTGAAAGAAAGAGGAATAAGATGCCTGTGCACCAGATGTAGGGAAATAGGAATAAGACAGATAAAAGAGAAGATTAAAATACCGAACAAGATAAAATTAGTTAGAAGAGAATTCAGAACCTATGGAGGGAATGAATATTTCTTATCCTTTGAGGACGAAGATTTGACTTTAATAGGATACCTCAGATTAAGAATACCAGAGAATTCTTGGAAAAAAGAAGTGAAAGATTCTGCTATCGTGAGAGAACTCCATGTTTATGGTTTAGCTGTTCCTGTGGGATTGAAGATTGAAGAAGCATGGCAACATAAAGGAGTAGGCAAAGCTCTTTTAGCTGAGGCTGAGAGGATTGCCTTTTTCGAATATGGAATAAACAAGATGGTAATAATAAGCGCTATAGGTGTTAGAGGTTATTATAGGAAATTTGGATACGATCTCGAAGGGCCATATATGTCTAAAGCCTTAAATAGAGCTTCATTGATTCACATCTGATGCGAATGTTTTCAAAGATTAAAAAGTTATTTAAAATCAAGAAAAAAAGAGAAATAACTACAGAACAAAATATAATAATAATCTCCCACGATGATGTAGATGGTATAATTTGTGCATCAATAATAAAAAGAAAATACAAAGAGGGATTTTATATACCTTCTTCTCCTAGAAGTTTAATCTTTCATCTATCATCTCTCAACGTAGATAACAAAAAGATCTTCATATCAGATTTGTCGCCAAATGATGCACAACTTGGAAGTATAGCGCATGATCTTGATAGACTGATAAAGTCTGGTTGTGAAATAACGTGGATAGACCATCATCAATGGACCGAAAATGCTATAGAAAAACTAAACAACAAAATTAAGATAATAGTAGAACCTACTATAAGCGCTGCCGAACTAGTAGCTAAAACCTTAGGAAGCGGCGATGAGGTTGTAGATAAATTAGTTGTCATAGCCAACGACGCAGATTCAGCTAATTATTCTTTAGAAGAAACTATAAACATAAACAGGGCTATAAGAAATAAAAAGAGATTACAGTACGTATTTGAGGTTCTCAGCGAAGGAAGGATAAACGATGAGAAAATAATTAAATGGGCAAGTAAAGAGGAAAAAAATGATAGCAAAATAAAAGAATACGTAAAAGGACTCAAAGTCTTCACTACAAAAAGCGGTTATAGATATGCAATAATAGATGTGAGAAAAAGCAAACTTCCAGGAAGCATAAGCGGCAAATATGCAAGTTTAGAGCATAAGCTAGATTTCACTGTTGTGATATATTCCAACAGATCAGTTTCTTTTTATGCAGGTCTAAATAAAGAGATAAACTTACTTCCCATAGCTAGGAAATTCAATGGAGGAGGCCATCCTTTTGCGTGTGGTTGTTCACCCAAATTATCCTTGAAATCCAGGATATTGGATAAAATTTTAGGAAAAAGATATACCGCTAAAGAAATTAAAGAAATATTGAAAGTGGTGAGTGAACTCTGAAGAAGAAAATAATAGTAGGTATATCAGGAGCTTCTGGAGCAATATACGGGATAAGGGCACTTATTAGATTAAAAGAATTAGGCCATGAAACTTATTTATTGGTCACATCTTCAGCGTGGAAGGTAATAAAAGAAGAGATGGGAATCGATAAAGAAGATGTAATAAAACTAAGCGATTTTTATTATGAGGAATTTGATTTCGATGCCCCTATAGCAAGTGGATCTTATCCCATTGATGGCATGATTATAGCGCCTTGTTCGATGAAGACGATAGCTTGCATAGCTAATGGATTATCCATCAACTTGCTTTTGAGGGCAGCTGATAATTGCATCAAAGAAAAGAGACCTTTAGTCTTAGTGATTAGAGAAACACCTCTAAGTTACATTCACTTGGAAAATTTAAGGAAACTATCACTATTGCCCAACGTAACAATATTCCCTCCATTACCTGCATGGTATTCTAAACCCAAGGATTTATTAGATTTAGTAGATCAATCAGTGTCGAGATCTCTTAGATATTTAGGAATCCAAGATGAAAGATTGAGAGTTTGGAAAGGAACTAAAAGTTAGAAGCTTCTTTAACTTTTCTAAAGCGAAAACCTTACTTTTGCGTTCATAAAAATTCATTCTATATTTTTTGATATACTTCAACCTAAACGTACTTCAAGATCCTTGTAACCGGTTTTCTCATAAAGCCATTGTGAACACGTGCATTATAGTACTTAAGCTTCAGTTTTCTTTCTTCAATCAGCTCTTCTATTTTCTCTTCTCTAAATTCTTCTATATTTGTGGAACTCGAAGCAATTATAAAACAACAACTATAACCAAAAGAAGGAACCCAAACTTCATAGTCTTTAACATACTTGAATACGCTTTTTACGTTTCTCAAAACTTCTTCATAGACTCCACCGTAATAAAATGCAGACCCCGCTTGTGTAACGAATATACCTCCTTTGTTTAACATGGAAGAAATTCTTTCATAGAATCGCTTTGAATAGAGCTCTCTTGCAATCTCAGGACCAAAAGGATCGGTTAAATCCGAGATTATACAATCATACTTCCTCTCTTCTTTTTCTACAAAAACTTTACCGTCCATTATGATTATTTCTGCTCTTTTATCATCCAACGAATGTTGATTTATACTGCGCAAGTGTTTTTTACAAATCTCTACCAATTCCCCGTCTATATCTACTAAAGTGACCTTATCAACACCGTGCTTTAGTACTTCTCTAAGCGCACAGCCGTCGCCTCCTCCTATTATTAATATGTTGCTAGGATTTTCCAAGCTTAAAAGAGCTGGATGCACTAAAGATTCATGATAAAATGCTTCATCCACTTCTGCCACTTGTAGTAATTCATCTAAAAAAAGAGAAAGGCCGTACTCTTTAAGTTTAGCAACCATTACTTTTTGATATCTAGTTTCGGTTTTAACCAAGACTTCTTCCACTTCCATCAAAAGCTTCGTAATGCTAGAAACAGGTTGGAATACGAAGATTTTCATAATATTTATTTGTGGTGTACAAAGATAAATAAACAAATGAAGAATTTCAAGGTGAACAGAAAACTTAAAAAAGGTGAATATAAGTTAGAAGAAGTCTTCTCAGGTTTGGAGGATTCTTGGATAGTAAATAACGTCCTAAAGGAAGAGTTTGAAGAAATGAAGAAAACCGTGAAGGTAAGGATAGTAGAATGCAAAGGCTATCTATGGGTTGAAGATAGCGACGGCGCTATATACATTTGTAAAGAATATATCGAGAAAGGAGAATTGAGGGATCTATATTTAGATATACTGCATGAACTAATCCACGTTAGACAATGGAGGAGGGGCATGAATTTGTTCGACAATAGATATAAATACACAGAAAGACCCACAGAAATTGAAGCGTACAAGTATACAGTCGAGGAAGCCAAAATGTTAGGAATGAGTACGGAAGAAATATTGAAATATCTGGAAGTACCATGGGCCAGCAAGGAAGAAATAATCGAATTAGCTAAAAGGATTAACGTGATTGATTAGCAAAACGTTCAAGACTTTCAAGACTGCTTATATCTACTAAATTGTAAGCTCTAACTGATATTCTTCTAAAAAGTTTCCTTGACCTGGTTATTAGATCTGGAAGTAGAGCTTTAGCTGTGCTGAATATTTTATTGAAGTCATTTGTAGGTTGATCCAACGTTTTGCTTTTCGAAATTACTGATAAATCTTCCAATATCGCAGCCAATCCTATCCCCTTAGCCAACTTATTGTTCAACTTGAGATCCTCAGATAATTCCTTGCATAGCATTTCTAAATAAGGAAGAATCTCTTTAACCGACAAAGTATTCTCCTTCAACGTAACCATTCTGCTGTATTGTTTAGCCTTTTCAGCAGGCTTTACTTCCTCCTTATCTTCTCCGTTGGCAGCAAGCTTTAAATAAGTTGCAACCTTCTTACCAAATACACGGATTAAGGTCAAAATATTGGCTTTCGCGAGATCTCCTATTGTGTAAATTCCAAGTGTATTCAAGACCTCTTTGGTCTTAGGCCCTATTCCAGGAATCTCATCCACAGGCAGGACCCATATGACCTTCTCCAAATCTTCAGGCTTAACCACGACTAATCCATTAGGTTTATTTAAACCTGAAGCAATCTTAGCTATTACTTTGGAGAAAGAAATCCCTACAGAGCACGTCAGGCGTTCTTTCTCAAATATTTCTTCTTTCATTTTTTTCATTAATTCTTTTCCTAATTCAAAATCACCTCCACAGAGTTTAGTTATGTCTAAAAAAGCTTCATCTACACTGACTTCTTCAAAACTATCAGCATATTTCTTCATGATCTCCATTACTCTTCTTGAAATCTCATCATACAACTCAAGCTTAGCAGGTATGAAGTAAGCTTCTACCCCTTTAAGAAGCTTTTTAGCTCTGGCTATAGCCATCCCAGATTTAACGCCGTATTTCCTAGCAACATAATTACAAGTGGCTACAGCACCTCCTTCTTCTCCCCTACCTGAGAGCATGCACACTATTACTGGTTTATCTTTTATGCTAGGGTTCAAAACTTCTTCACATTGCGCATAAAAATAATCTAGATCTACGCAGGCGATTACCTTCACTTAGATATCAAGAAACCTATAGCTACACCTATTATAAATAAGATGGAAGAAAATGGGAGTATTGCTCCCACACTCTTGGCCGCTTCTAAGGCATTAGCGCCGTAATTTAACAAATTCGCGAAAATAGACTTGAGAAAATCTACGTTTATATACCCAGCAAATAACAAAATTAATACCAGAACCACTAGAGCGCCTAAGAGTTTTAGTGATTGTTTAAAAATATAACCTACCAAGAGACCTATCATAAAAGGTACAGCCAGAGCTAACGCTTGTTCAAACACAAAAGCCATACTTATTAATTTGAGTTATTCTTAAAAAATTTAACTGCAGATAAAGTTAGAAAAGAAAACTATTTTCGAAGTCGGTATAAAACATTAAAACTTTCTTACTTTAAAGTCTTAAAACAGAATGGAAAAGTTCATCGCCTAAATTATCTAATTTCAAGATCCTAAAGAAAAGTATACCCTTAACCGTAACGAAAGATTACGCCATATCCTCCTTTAGGATATTTCCATGTTATTCCTTTATTGCCTAATTGATGGCATGCTATTATGCACCCCCCTAATTCAAGACATGCTTCATAGTTGAAGAATATTTTGCCGTCCTTTAACTCATAAACTTTAGCTGGACAAACATAAAGACAAGCGTGAGTTTTACAGGTAGCACATTTCGTATTATCCACCTCAATATGACTTTTTTTATCTGAATTATATACAGTAAGACTCAATCTTTCAGCGATGCTTAAAGGCTTGTTGACTTCTTTGCTCATATCGAAGTGAGGATATTAAATGTATCTCTAAGCACGGTTATAGGGTTAGTCGATCTGAGGATATTTCTGAAGATTATATTGCCTAAATGAGACCTAGGATTACCATCTATTTTCATGACCTCCGTAAAAATCTCATTCATCAACCTTGGATATAAACTATAAAGCCTAGGATTGCTCATAGCTTTAGGAGATCTTCTATACATCTTCAAATCCCTTAAAACAAAGCTCTTTTCTAATAACTCTTTATAAATTTTCAAGGTAGATTCTGAGAAATCTCCTTTTTCAAGAGCTACCAATGAAGCTTGAGCAGCAAGAGCACCAGATTCTATAGCAAAATCCATTCCTCTAAGTATTGGACCACCTTCTAAAAAGAAACCTGCAGCATCACCTGCTATCATAAGCCCATTGCTATACAGCTTGGGAATCATCTCATACCCTAGCTCCGGAGTTAAATGACCAGAATATTCTACAA
>JBEPYP010000060.1:0-6294 GCA_041641355.1 Thermoproteota archaeon
GCTACTAGCTTGAGCTTTTCCTTTAGTATGATGGATCTAGCAGTCCCTCCTGTTAGAACTAGGGATTTCTTACGAGTATAAGCTAATGCCCTTTCCACAGTCTCACAAAGAGCAGCATAAGCATGTTCGATGAAACTCAGACAAACATCCTCTACTCTATGACCTTCTTTTAATAGATTAAGGGCATAAGTCAATAAGCCTGAATAAGATACATCTTGACCTTTCACAGGTATGGGCATTTCTATGATCTTCTCTCCTTTAAGAGCTAGCTTTTCCACGTTTATGAGCTCAGGATATCCCACGCCTATTTTCCTGCCGAAGAAATCTATGGCATTTCCTATAGCTATATCCTGAGTTTCCCCGAATATCCTATACCTGCCTTCTACGAAAGTAGAAATTATGGTGTTGCCTCCTGCTATGTAGAGAATTAAAGGATCTTCTTGATTGCAAGTATATCTTGCTATTTCTATATGAGCTACTGCATGGTTTACAGGAACAAGGGGTTTTGAGAGACGCAAGGCCAAGTATCTTGCTATCGTAGCACCTACTCTTAGACAAGGTCCAAGACCTGGTCCTAGAGCTATAGCTATGGCATCGACTTCTTTTATGTTCAAATTTGCTTTAGCAAAGGCTTCTTTGATGACCCTTGGAGCTTCTGAGGAATGATGTATCGCCGCTTCTCTAGGATGTATCCCTTTACCTTTAGGAGGGATGTATACAGAATTAACGTTGGATAAAATTCCTTCTTCGCTGACCAAAGAAGCGCCTATTGTATGCGCTGTGGATTCTATTCCCAGTATAAGCATTACTTCCTAACTGGTATGAACTCAGTGTAGCCGCATTTACCACAGGCCCATCTAGGAGGGTTCTTATGTCTTGCCATGAAGACATTGCATCTTGGACAACGCTTATTCAATCTCTTCACTTTGCCTGTAGAATAATCTATTTCGTAAAGCTTATGTATGTAGGTCATTTCTTAGACCCCTTCTTAGCTTCTAACTTCTTTTTCTTCATCTCTTCTATGATCTTAGCTCTTTCTTCCTTACTTAAATGTTTTAACAAGATATGTTTAGGTTCGATCTTTAAACTTTCCTTATCTCCATAGGCAAACACTTCAGCATAGCCCTTTAAACCTCCATATTCAACTCTAAACCTTTTGATTATCAACAATTCTTCGGGCCAATTCAGTTGTTTTGAAAGTAATGCCCTGAGCTCAGCTCTTGAAGGTGTCTTGGATCTACTTAGATTGATTTCAATAAAATACTCAGTCCTATTGAAATAGGGATTTTTGAAAGTATCCACGATATTAAGCTTGTTGTTTTCCATCAGCGACCCCTTGAGATAATTTTATCGATGAAATCCTTTTTATTTTTTGTGCAAATCACGGCTACACATCCAAGCTTAGGAACGCCGTACAAAACAAGCGAATTGATTTCGCTTTCTTTTATCGCAGCTAACGCTAAAAGATCCTCTTCGCCCTCTACTTCTATCAACGCCCTCCTATGGTTAAGAGCCACTTTAACGTTCTCATAGGCTGATCTATTCACGCTTCCTGGAGGGTTTTCCACTTTTAATTTAAAATCAAAGATATCAGAGAAACGGGAATCGAAATCCTTCCTTTCTACTTTTCTATCTATTATCGCCAAGTCTGGTATTACGCCAAGCTCCAACAAGTAGGAGTTTATCCTGTCTCCTACAGCTATAATCTTAGGAGGTTTGAGAACTTTGATTATTTCCTTTAAATATTCAGTCGAATGGGGATGATCGAGTGGGATCAACATTCCAAGAGGCTTTTTTAGCATTTTCCTTAAGCTCTTAAACTTTGAACTCATCCTTATGTAAAATAACCTCTCTTCTCTGATGCTCTCTAATTTGATCAAATCATCTGACTTTGATTGCATACATACCCTCCTTTGTTATTTTAAGTAAAGATGCTATCTGAGATTCCTTCACATTCAACACAATAACCATGCCACTCCAGTCATCTGAAAAGTTCTTACCTCCGCAGTTAGGACATATCTTCTCCTTTTTATCGATTAACGCTTTGCAATTCGTGCAGGCCTTCAAGCCATATGTTGCTTTTCTTACCATTTCACTTCTTCTTAGCTATTTTTTCAAGACTTTCCATTATCCAATCGATCTTCCCCAAAAAAGGCTGTCTCATCGTGAAAGCGAGCTTAAAGGAATCTGGTTGTCCATAGCTAACCGAGATTATTCTAGCCCTAACCTCATCTTGCTTTGCTAGAATTCTTTTCGTTTTTTTAGCAACTATTCTCATTCCTCTTTTATCATAACTCACGAAGTCATCTAAAATTTGGGATACATGAACAAGACCTTCTATAGGACCTATTTCTAAGAAACAACCGAATTCTCTTACATCAGAAACGGTTGCAGGAACCACTTCTTTTATCATAGGATACCATACAAGCATCTCGATCTCTACTTCTGTGTAGAAGCTACCCGATCTTGGGAATATGACAGCGTAGCGAGGTATTTTCGCAGATAGAACTGCAATGATATATCCTACATCTTCAAAAAATTTATCTTCATATTCTTTCCTAGCCAAATCTAGCACTAATTCATCAAGATTCACCTTTGGGCTTGCAGTTCTTGCAGGTATTCCAATCGTAATTTTGGATGAAACTAGCCTGAACAATTTAATTCACCTAATTTAAACGAGGTAATATTTAAAAATTACATCTTTAAAAAATTAACTCATATATTTGGTTAGATCTAAGCAAAGCAAGCTAAATTCCCCTAAAATACACCAATTCCCTTTGATTTTTTAAAAAGAGTACAGGTAATCCTTTTTTTAATGCTTTTTCTAGCATTGCTAAATCAGAAGTGGCTAGCAAGCCATTGTTGTTCAAGCACAGTTCTATCAATGAATCATCTGTGCTAAGATTGCTCGATTGCTCGAATAACTTGAATCTCGAAGCCATCTTAAGTGCTAGATTAGCGATTTTTCCGGTCTTGTCTTTTTTGTTTTTCAAGGATTCAAGCTCCTTTATAACTAAGCTTGAAGTAGCAGGGATGAGTTCTTCTTCTGCATAATCTTTTCCCATTTCTATCAAATCCTTACCCAATTCAGCCATCGAAATGAGAAAGCTCGTATCTAAAAACAGATATCTCATACTATTTCTCCGTAACCAACAAGCCTCCACTTACCTGCAATTTTCCTGCTTATAGCTACTTTCGTTTTCAGCTCTGCACATACTGGTACTGAAAGGCTTATGTTAAACACCCCGTCTTTAACTGAGTTAACAATTCCGATTGTTCTAGCCGGACCTACGTTCAAGACCAATTCTTCTTTTACTTTTATAGGTTCCACGTTTATAGGCTCTTTTATACCCACTACCTTATCGAACAAAACATAGCTTACTCTTAGGTTATTCCATACAGGTGGCGTTTTTCCAGCTAAGCCTACTACACATCCTACTAGCTGATCTCCTTTGGTTATAGAAGGATCGAGTTCTGTCTCTATGCCTATTAACCCACCAGGAAAGGCCTCTTTTAAGTCGAGATCATCGACCCTCAAATTAACTACCTTGGTTTCTAAAGGAACGTAAACGGTCTTACCTTCCTTTTTAACCCTAAACCCTGGCTTTATTTCAATCTCATCACCTACCTTCAGCTTACCCCTTACTATAGAACCGCCTATTACGCCTCCTCTTAACTCGTTATATTTAGTTCCAGGCTTGTTCACATCAAAGGATCTGACCACATATACCAAAGGATCTCCAGTCTCTTCCTTTTTAGGATTTGAGAAAAAGGTTTCAAAGGCTTCTATTAATAAATCCAGATTTACCTTATGTAAAGCTGATATAGGTATGACTACTGGATTTATTTCAGCCAGGAAAGTGCTGTTTATCATCCTTTTTATTTCCTCATAATTCTCCAGCGCTCTTTCTTTGGATACGACGTCTAATTTATTTTGAACGATTATGATATTCTTCAATCCTATTATTTCCATTGCCTTAAGATGTTCTCTTGTTTGAGGTTGAGGACAAGGAACTGTAGCATCTATCACTAAAACAGCTGCATCCATCACAGCTGCACCAGATAACATCGTAGCTATTAACATATCATGACCAGGACAGTCTACGAAGGATACTTTTCTTAGAGGTATAAGATCAGAGCCGCAATGAATGCATTTACCGTTGTTGGATAGAGAAAAGGTTTGATAGCTATCAGGAGGAAGACATCTTGGGCATTTCATTATAACTGCAGTAGCATAGCCTAGCTTTATCGTCATCCCCCTTCTTATTTCTTCAGAATATCTAGAAGTCCATATACCTGTTAGGGAATTGACTAGCGTTGTCTTTCCATGATCAACATGACCTAATGTGCCTATATTTATCTTAGGTTGACCAAGTTCTTCGAACACAACTAGATTAGGAAAAAGTCGGATTTAAAAATACAATCTCACTCTACGATGACTGTGTTTATAAGAGCCGTATCCTCGGTGATCATATTCCCTCTTACAGTCTTCCTTTTCCTAGTATATTCTTTAGATTTCATCCCTATTCCTCTGGATAATATTACGCTCTTCTTAACACCTCCTGGAATACTAGGTATCATCGGAAAACCAGATCTATCAGATCCTCCAGTTATCTTGAGTTTCACTCCTTTTTCACCTATTATGATTCCATCGAACACATCGCCTATCTTTAAACCTATCAACGCTCTAGCTTGTTGATCCTTAACCACCACAGTCTTGGATTTCCCATCCTTAGGATTCGATATGACTACCTTAAATTCGGGCATAGGAATTATAGAGTAGAGATCCTTTAAAAAACTTAACCTTCACGTAGAACTCGTTCCAAATATGCTATTTCTTCATCGCTTAACAAATCGCGCAACTTTTCCAACCATATTTTAGCTTCTTCTCTTTGAACTACAGATAAAAGTTGATCCCCTTCAAATAAATTTCTACCTACAAAAGCATCACCTTTTATAGATATCGCTACCTGCATGCCTTTAGTTGCTTCTCCCAAAGCTTTACCTTTATCTTGAATTTGCAATATAGATCCAAGTATTTTCCTGTTTTTGTTCATTAAAAGAAGACCAGGCTTTATCTTGCCCATCAGCACTTCTACTCCTACTATAGCAGGATCGCTCCGCCTAAATACATATCCAGGCAAAACCCTTATCAAAGCAGGCGTAGACAGTTTCTCCATCAATTCTTTTCTCTCTTCTTCCTTCAATTTCTTCGACCATTCCATGTATTCCTCGACCAGTTTGTAAATGACGTTTTCTTTGATGACCTTGATTTTCTTGCTCAATATTTCTTCTTCAGCCTCAGGCATTATTTTGACGTTGAAGGCTAATATCACTCCGTAATTTTTATTCAACTCCCTAGCTATGTAAGCTTCAAAGACATCATTCTTAGTGACAGGACCTATATCTGCCAGTCTTATAGGTATGCCTAAAGACCTAAGATGTGAAGAAAGAGCTTCAAGACTTCCCAAGGTATCAGCCTTGACCACAACGCCTTCTTTATCAGATTTTATTTTCAAACTTTCAATTTCTTCTCTTACAAGCTTTCTTATCTTTTCCAAATTCTCCTCGGACGCAACATAAAGAGGAGAACCTGCTAAGGCATCTTCTAAATCGCTTGCCACTATTTTAACACCTGCTGCAGCTACAACTTCGTTTACGCTCGAAAATCTATCCTCAGGAGCTCGCATTTCATCCAAAGGCTTAGGTATCAACAACGCCTTTGCCTTGGTCGTTATTATCCCATTCATTCCTGCTAAAACTATAATATCGTTCTTCTTCAAAACACCTTTGAATATTATTGTATCCAAAGTCTTGCCGAGTCCGATTTCTTCTTTTACTTCTATAATTACTCCTTGAGCAGGTCCTTCTGTATAAGCCAAATTGCTCTTCAGATAATTTTGAGAAATGCCGCTTATTACTAGCAAGAGCTCAGCCAAGCCTATCCCATATATTGCGCTCGTAGGTATCACAGCTATTTGTCTTGAGAAATCCCTTACTCTATCGAATCTCTCAGCCTCAAAACCGTTTCTAGCCAAGATACTTACTATTTCATATACTTTGTTGTCTAGCCTTTCTTTAACCCTTTCGTCTTGTTTTTGAAGAGAATGCAAAAAAGAAAAAGTGTATTCAGATTTCCAACCTTCTAGTCTGTCTAGCTTATTCAGTGCTATCACAAAAGGTACTTTTCTCTGCTTTAATATTTCTAAGCTTTCATAAGTTTGCTTTTCAAACCCTTTCAAGATATCGACCACTAATATAGCCATATCCGCAACAGATCCTCCCCTTTTCCTC
>JBEPYP010000061.1:0-6268 GCA_041641355.1 Thermoproteota archaeon
AGCTTAAAGAAGCTTTATCATTCTTCAAAAACAACCTCAAAGATTCGGATGTTAAGGTCTATGTAGGGGCTCAGGGGGTATATACGATGAAATTGGCTAAGTATGCTGATGGGATCATGCTCAACTTAGCTAGTCTAGAAGATCTTTCGATAGCGTTGAAGAAAATGGAAGAATTTGAATTATCAAAAAAGGAGAAGATAGCAATAGCTCAACTTTACTTAGGTCAGGATTCATTGAAAAATGCTAGGAAATCTGCTGCTGTAATTTATGCTGGGCTTTCCAATTCCAGTCTTTCTTTGTACAATTACGATAAGTCTAAAAGGGATGAACTTCGCTCTTTGATGCTTGAAGGAAAAATTGAAGAAGCTAGGAGTATTATAACTGAGGATGAAGCACGAAGATTAACAGTGTGTGGGAATATCGAAGAAATCAAAGACAGGCTGCATAAAATATCTACGCTAAATCTTGATGCATTTATACTAGGTCTTCCTATGGGTAAAGAGAAATTTGAAACGTTAAGCCTTCTTCCTTTATTGCTTAATGAACTAAAATCATAAAGATAAAACTATTAAAGTTGTGACCACTAAGCTGGCAGGGCCCATAATATCTCCCACTGAAGAAATCATTGGGAACGTATAAATATCAGGATCAAAACCCCTCTCAAATTCAATTTTCGATACATAATAAGAAATCAAGGTTATGAGGGTCACTGTTAATATCGAGGAAAATATCACGATTATTATCCCTAACGGATTAGAAAAGACGGAAACGATTAATAACCCCGAGTAAAATGAAAAGAAAGCTAATTTAGTATCTCCTATTATCTTAGTAAGTTTTGTCTCTAAACCTAGATGTAAAGGCACTGAGATTTTAGAAGAGAGTATGCCGCCCAAACTGCCTAATAGAGCATTATAAGCTGGTGCTATTACTAGTATTTCTTGTATTTCTTTTATAAATATTGTCCTTGCAAAAAATAAGCCTCCAAGTCCGCTTATGCTAGCATAAAGCGTATGTATTAAGCTCACCACATAGAAGTTTTCCTTATAGCTCATGCTCCTGAAGACCTTTAAATATACTTCTCTTAGTTTTGCGTTGGCTTGTATTCTTAGAAAGATCAAAACCAAAGAAATCAAGAGAAGCGAAAGGAAAATAATTTGAAAAAATGAATCGAAGGAAATAGGCAAGGATAAGAAAAGTACAAAAGGCGTTATTAAATCAGCAAAAGAAGAAACATACGGGACTCCTATGAATTCTATTGATTTCCCTCTTTTGAAATAATATAACAGTAAGAGCAAAGAAGGGAGAGCAATAAACAGAAAAGACAGCGTGTTTGTGAATAAAGATAAGGTAATGAGCATTCCATAATGTAAAATTCCTTCGAAAAACACAACATCGAAGGTGAAAGTCAAACTGGCTAAAATGAAAGAGGCGATAAGAGATCTAAGTAAAGATAAAAAAATCTCCACCCTTATGGCGGTATCTTTCAAGGTGGGTTTTGCTTCACCTAAATAAAGCAATGTAGTAACCCTGAGTGCAAGTACACCATATATAGCGCCTCTTAGGCTCATTAAAGCAGGTATCAAGAATAGGATTACGGGATATTCCATCAAACTTTCCAAATTCGAAATATAAAGAAGCCCGACGAGAAGTTCGATCAAAGCTTGGATGAGTAAGCTGAATTTTTCATGGGGAATTTTCATTGAATATCCTTTGAGTTTTTCGCATTTAAAGGTTCCTCAGCTTTTTAAATTCAAGTTTGGTTAAATATTATGAGTAATTCGTGACTATAGATCCTGAAATTCATAAGAAGTTTCATGCGGCTCCTCTTCAGATAGAAAGAAGATATAGGGCAATATCTTTGTATGAACTCTTGAAAAACGTTAGGAAAATGTGCGACGTGATAATAGATCTTGCTTATTACTCTTATTTAACCAAAGAGTTAGATACTCTAGATCATCTAATCTGGATCGTAAGAGAAGCGAAGTCGATGATAGAAGAAGCCACTGTGCATGTTTCTTTAATAGTTAGGAAAATCAAGGATGCTAAGAACGCATTAGCGTTATATCGCTACGCAGTCGCTATAGAGAAGATAATAGATGCTTCATTGGACATAGCTTACATAAGCCTTTCTGGTCATAATCCTTCAGAAGAAGTTGTAGATGCTATAAGATATCTAAGCGATGAATTCGTGATCAAGATCGTCGCAAACGAAAAAATGCAAGTTAAAACGAGCGAGTTGATAGAAAGATACCCAATCGACATACTACTTCGCATAAGAAACGGTGAACGAGAATATTTTTACGCAGAAGATATAAGGAAAGGTGATGTGCTTTATATAAGAGGTTATAAAAGCGTTCTCAATGAATTTCTCAAGGATTTCGGTTATGAACCTTTGAGGGAAAAAGAAGTTAACGAAAGCTTAAGAAACGTCATCAGTAAAATAGTATATTTAATGGAGACGAACAAGGGTTTGTTAGATATCGCTCATGCAGCTATGATCAGCAAAGATGAGAGCCTGATAAAAGAGATTGATGAAATGGAATCTATGCTGGATACTTACCATATAGAATTGTTAGAAGAGATGATCAAAAAGCCCCCTACTGATAATAATCTAACCAATCTTTCGTTGTTGTGGCTGGTGACAAAATTAGAAGATATAACAGACAGCATAGAAGAGATTGCTTTGCTGAGTTCTTCAGATCCAGATATAATGAGCGTTTTCTATAAATTAGGTGAGGCGATTGATGAAAGATGCATGATCGTAGAGATTAAGAGATCATCGAGACTTCAAAACCTTCAAGAATCCATTAAGAAATTTGGAGCTGCAATACTAGCCATTAAAAGCAAGGGTGAATGGACGGTGCAAACCAGAACCTCGAGGAAAGATTATGAATTAGCTGAAAAAGATTTGCTTCTTGTTATATATCCTAAAGAATTCGAGGAAGAAGTGATAAGAGAACTTGAGAAAGAATCCTTAGCTACTTGTATCATTAATAGATGAGATAGCCCTCCGGCTTAGCCGTCTTCGCACGCCGCTAGGACTGTGCTAAAGACGGCTACGGTGGACGGTTTAACTTCCGAGTTCGGAATGGGATCGGGTGGGGCCCGTCCCCTATGGCCGGAGTAGCTATCTCACGTTATTTCTTGCGGCGCTTATATTTAAGCTTTAATTTTTTCAAGTTTATAAAGAGAATTAAATAAAAATAGTTAATGGAAGCATATATGAGGGGGTTAGAAAGCATGCTTTATCAAACATTATTCGATCCTTCAAATATCAGCTTACTTTGGTTATTATTAATCTTAGTATTCTTAGCAATGCAATTCTTCCCTAATTTATCCTTAAGTATGATGACTCTAAGAACTTTAAGCAGAATATCAGAAAGGCTTAGGGTTCTAAACGAACTAGATATGATGGGTAAAAAAGTCCTCGCTGAACAACTTAAGAGATATGGTGCTGATGTGGAGAAGTTGAATGAGTATGTTCAAGAATTAGTAGAATACTTCGACATAAGTCCTGTAGATAGAGATCCTTACGGAATATTAAATAGATTAGAATATATCTTGGACCTTTCAAGATTTAGATTTCGATTCTTATTGAGGAACTATGTTAAAAATATAGATGAAGATAGTTTATCTACTTTAGAAGACACAGCCGCTGTATCTAATGCTCTTCACTTAATCAATAAAGTAGCCAGACATTATTATTTAACAGCTAAGAAATTCAAGAATTTCTATATCGCTCAACAGGTGGAATTCATTATGCCCTTATTGATAGAGATGGCCAAAAATTACTATAAAGCACTCCCAGCAACTACGCAACAAATACCTATAGGAGATGGTATAGGGCCTCTCGTAGTAGCTAGTATGATAAAAAGATACGGTGTCAAAGAAGTGAAGGATATAGGTAATGAAATGGTCCTTGCTGAATGTTTGTTTGAGAATAGGAAACTTTTACTCTTAAAAGCTAAGGGTCCTGCTGGAAGGGTAGGGAAGCCGGGTGCTGCTGTAAAGAAATTAATCGAAGAGCATGGTGATTCTATAAAATTGATAGTCACCATCGATGCAGCTCTTAAACTAGAAGGCGAGGAGACAGGTTCTATTGCTCAAGGTGTAGGTGCTGCGATAGGAGATCCAGGTCCTGAGAAATTCAAGATCGAAGAATCTTCTATGAATCTTAGAATTCCTTTGATTGCGATAATTATAAAGCAAGGCTTCAACGAAGCCATTTCGCCTATGGTTAAACAAATAGCTACTAAAGTGGATGAAATAATCGAGAGGGTCGAAAGGACAGTTAGAGAAATGGTATCTGAAGGGGGTACAGCTATGATAATAGGTATAGGTAACACGCTCGGCATAGGTAATGGGACATGAGCGTTAGAGAAATAACAGAATTTCTAAGAGAAATATCGAATCTTAAACCTATCTCTTTATTAGTTTGTACAGTCTGTGGGGAGAAAGTTGAGAGGAGTTATAAAGAAGGAGAATACGTGACTAAAATAGTAGAAGATAAATGTCCTAAGGATTCAAACTATATGTATGTCAAACTCATTTACGTTAATCCTCCTCAACAACAAACAAGAAGTTAATTCTTGTCAAATATATCGTATATAAGAAGAAGTGTAAGGGAATTCTATGAAAGTTTTGCTATAGAATTCAGCAAGACAAGGGTTTTCCCGTGGAAGGAAGTAGTTTATTATTACAAATTGCTTGAGGGCTCTGAAATAATCTGCGATATTGGATGTGGAAACGGGAGACATTCAAAAGACCTCTTAGATAAGTGTGAGATCGTAATAGGTTTGGATATTTCTTTCAGCTTACTTAAGATAGCCAATGAGAGATTTAAAAATAAAGGTCTTTTCATTCCTGTTAACGCTGATGCGTGTTATTTACCATTCAAAGACTCTAGCATTTCTCATATCGTGAGCGTAGCTACACTTCATCATATTCCTTCTAAAGTTTTGAGAAGGAGATTTGTAAAGGAATGTAATCGAGTCTTAAAAGAAAAGGGCATGATCATAGTCACAAGTTGGAGTTTAATCAAGCCTAGGAATTTCATAGCAAGCTTAACGAATTACATCCGAAATCTATTAAAAGGAAAGTTCATTGAATTCGGAGATGCTTATTTGAGCTGGGGTAAAAGTTACAAAAGGTATTTTCATTTCCTTACTTCCAAAGAGTTACTTTCATTATTTAAGGAATCTAAGGTCATTCATCTAACTAGATTCGGTAAGGGAATTTTAAAGGAAAACGAACTGATAATAGCTTTGAAGATTTCTTAATCAGGTTTTCTTTTTAATCACATCAAATCCTGTGTATTTTCTTAAAACTTCTGGAACTACAACTGAGCCGTCTTCTTGCTGGTAATTCTCTAGCAGCGCTGCGAGCGTTCTTCCTATAGCTAGGCCTGAACCGTTTAAGGTATGTACGTATTCAGGATTTTTTCTACCTCCTCCTACAAACTTTATGTTTGCTCTTCTAGCTTGGAAGTCAGTACAATTACTGCATGAAGAGACTTCTATGTATTTATTTTGTGAAGGGAACCAAGCTTCTATGTCATAAGTCTTAGCGGATGCAAACCCCAAATCTCCAGTACAAAGTAATACTACGCGATAAGGAATGCCTAGAAGTCTCAATATTTCTTCTGCATCATTGACCAATTTTTCTAATTCATCAAAGCTAGTTTCGGGCGCTGTTATTTTCACAAGCTCTACCTTATTGAATTGATGCACTCTTAAGATTCCTTTTAAATCTATGTGCTTTCCAGCTTCTCTTCTAAAACAAGGAGTGTATGCTGTATAATAAAGCGGCAGGTCCTTATAATTCAAGGTCTCGTTTGCATGAATGTTGACCAATGCAAGTTCAGCAGTAGGTAGAAGCCAGAGATCATCATTTTCTACTTTGTACATATCTTCGCTGAACTTAGGTAAATGGCCTGTATTGAAAGCGCCTGAAGTCAATATTAAAATAGGTGGGAATATTTCTTTGTAACCTTTTTTCTTATGGATATCTAACATGAAGTTTATCAAAGCCCTTTCCAAAATCGCTCCTTCTTCTTTGAGCATATAAAATCCAGAACCTGCTAGCTTTGTGCCTCTTTCGAAATCTATTATCCCAAGTTCTTCTGCTATTTCATAATGCGGCTTGGGTTTAAAATTAAAAACTCTTTTTTCTCCTACTTCCCTTACCACCACGTTATCTTCTTGAGACTTTCCGTAAGGTACGCTTTCATGAGGAATATTAGGCAATCTATATAGGAGTTCATCTCTCT
>JBEPYP010000062.1:0-6128 GCA_041641355.1 Thermoproteota archaeon
AGTCATTAAGGTAGGTAGCTCGGTTAAAGACTTCAGAGAAGGGGATTTCGTAGTTTCTTTGATATATGTTCCATGTGGAGAGTGCAAATATTGCAAGGCTGGGATGGAAAATATTTGTAGGAGGAAATTAACATATGGGGAAGATATAAACGGTTCTTATTCAGAATACGTCAAAGTTCATGTTAATAGCTTAGTTAAAGTACCTTTTGAAGTACCATTAGAAGATGCCGTGATCTCAGCCTGTGTTACAGGAATGCTCATCCATGGATTGAAAGATAGAGCTAGGATTGAAGAAGGAGAAAGGGTTTTAGTCACAGGAGCAGGAGGAGGTGTAGGTATACACGCTGTGCAAATCGCCAAAGTATTAGGGGCTAAGGTCATAGCTCTAACTAGTTCACGATGGAAAATCGAAGCGATAACCAAAGCTGGAGCTGATGAAGTCATATTAACTAATGGAAACGTGTCGGAGAAAGTGAAGATCTTAACAGAAGGCGAAGGTGTTGATATAGTAATCGATACAGTCGGTCAGCCTACTTTCGAGAACAGCATTAGAAGTGCCAGATGGGGAGGAAGGATATTAGTAATAGGGAATGTAAACGTAATCCCTGTGAACCTAAATTTAGGTCTAGTGATACTTAAAGAACTATCGATATTAGGGAATCTGAGCTCCACTAAGAAGAACATATTGGAAGCCTTAAGGCTTACAAAAGAAGGTAAGATAAAGGCTGTAATACATGAGAAAGTGGATATAAAGGAAGTCAACAAGGCGCATGAGATGATGAAAAATAAATCTTCACTCGGAAGGATACTTCTTAAATTTTAAAAATTGAAGCCCTTTGATACTTTCTTAATATCAATAGCAATCGCTTTATTGATAGTTTTCTTCATCAGTTTTCTCTTAGAAGATCAAGCAATTTCACTTTGGGCATTCTTAACCGACATAGGCGAGCCTAGGTTTTTGATCGTCTTAGCAATCTTGATTTATTTCTTCTCTTATAGGTTTGGATCTATCTTATTGGCTTTGATTTTATTCAATATAAGCGTGAATCTTATCATAAAGTGGTCTGCTAATGTTCCTAGACCTCCTAATCCTAAGATAGAGGTAACAGGTCCCTCTTTTCCCAGCAATCATGCTCAAAGTACAGCTTCTTTTTGGGCTTTTTCATCTTTGAACAAAAGAGGATACAGCTTAATATTCCTCTCCATCGTTTATGTTTTCTTCATTTCCTATTCAAGGATCGCTTTGAACGTACATTATCCTATAGACGTTATAGGTGGATCGCTATTGGGCGTTTTGATATCTTTTTCTTTTTACTTAATTCTTAAGAAGTTAGAATTCAAGAAGTTCAACCTAGCGATTTATTCATCGATCTTCTTCCTTTCTTTAATAGCTTTCTTTGTTTTCAAAGATGAAGAGTTAGCTAAGACTTCTTTCTTCGCTTTAGGTTTCCTTTCTTCTTTTTTATTCAATCAATCTGATATCAAAACTACTGTTAGTTTAATTTGCTTTGTGATTTGGCTTTTAATAGCGATTTCTTTGCTAATAATACCTAGTTTACAATTATTTATTCAATACTTTCTATTAGGTGTTTCTGCACCAGTTATAAGGTATGCGATTCCTAAAATATTAAAATGAATAATTTTAAATAAGTTATTTCTTTATAAATTCATTTAAACTTTTCTTTATTATTTCATTTTTACTTATAAATTCATATAAATTGCGAATTTTTTCTAAAGTTTCTTCGCTTATTACATGTTCTATCCCTTCAGCCTCCATATTGGCGGTTTTATCTTCTACACCTAGGAACATTAAGAAGTCTAATAGTATTTTGTGCTTTTCGATCATCTTCTCAGCGATCACCTTACCTTTCTCTGTTAGAGAAATCCCTCCGTATCTCTCGTATTGTACTAGTTTCTTTTTCGAAAGCTTTTTCAGCATCTTAGTAACGCTAGAAGCCTTTACGTTCAAAATCCTAGATATATCTTTAGCTTTAACGTAACCCTTGCTCTTAGCTAATTCATAAATAACTTCGAGATAGTCTTCTTCCTTTGCGCTAGCTATCTTATATTTCTTTATTTTGTTTATCTTTTCTAGTATTTCTATTTTGTTCAATTTCAAGAACTTATTTATTCTTCATCAATATAAGCCTATTAAGAAAGAGATATTGAGGAAGGAAATGAACAATGCGGAAATGAAAGCTAGGATTGAGATCGGTAAACTGTTAGAATATTCATTCATTATCCTCTTACTTGAACTCGCGATGGTCAAGGGAAACAATATCAAAGGTAGCGTTAATGATAATATGGCTTGGCTATAGACTAATACGTCTATGGTTTTAATGCCTATGATTATTGCGATCGCAAGAGGTAGCATGTTTATCAATCTAACTAATAACCTCAACTTCCAAGCTCTGAGCTTTTTCTTGATCATCGTTTCTACAACCTTCACCCCTGTTACTACACTAACCATCGAAGAAGATATGCCAGAGGCTAATAAGGCTATTGCGAATATCAAAGCAGCGTTACTTCCATATAAATAAGTCAAGGTCTTATAACCCATTTCTATGTCCACTTCACCTAAGGCATCGTAAGAGTGAAAGGCATAGTAAGCCATTATTTGCAATGCTGCATTTATCAAAGAAGCTATCGATAAGTAGACTATGGTTTCTTTTAAATGATGTTTTATCCCTTTATATCTAGAGTTGTTTTCAGAGGTTAGGTATGAGTGAAGTATTACTGCATGTGGCATCACGGTAGCTCCTATTATGCTTATCGCTATTAGAAGAGCAGTTTGATCTGCTATAGATATAGTAAAGCTACTCTTTAATACCTCATAAAAATCGACTCCGACTATTTGGAGTTCTATTAGATAGCTGATCCCTACTACGCTTACTAGACTGACTATTATCAATTCAAAGGTTCTTTTACCTTCGCTTATAGTCATGAGCAACATAACATCTATGATAGAGATAGGTATCGCTAGTAGTAGTGGTATGTTGAATATGAGATGTAAGCCTAGAACTATTCCCAAAAATTCAGCCATGTCTGTAGCGAGTATCATTAAAAACATCGGAGAGAAGTAAAGATATCTAAGAGAGGCTTTAAACTGGTTATCTATTGAATTAATTCTTGTATCTATCAAATCTAATATCGATTTTCCCGTAGCTATTCCTATCTTCCCTGAGATGTATTGAAAAAGGATCGCCATTAATCCTGAGATCCAAACAACCCAAAGCAATGAAAGCCCATATCTTGCTCCTGCTGCAATATTGCTACCGAAGTTACCTGGATCGATATAAGCTACGCTTACTATCGTAGCAGGACCGAGCAATAATATCTTCTCTGCTTTGCTTAAAAATTTAGCCTTTATGAACATATTTAGCCTGGTGAAAATTTATTAGCCTAGGTTTATAAATTTTGTTTTAGCTAAATTATATTCTCATAGACGAATGGTGCATCTCAAGTTCATGGTTTACTACGTATATGGCAAGATTGTACAATACTCGAGCTAAAATTTTTATTGAATCAAGTAGCTCCTTTCACAAATCAGTGTTTTATCCTATTCTCTTTGAGAAATAACTGAAATTATTTTAAGCGCATTACCTTCTTTCCCCTCTCAGAAGGTATTATTCTAAACTTGGCGTTTTTGAATTCATGGTAGAATTCCTTTTCTTCGAACATTTTATCTAAAAATATTGCCAAGGCGGCTATTTCTGAATGTGGCTGATTTGAGATTGAAATGTTGAAATCGCTTAACATGAAAACTTCTCTAGGCACTTTCGTGGAACCTATAATTACTAATATTTTATCCTTCTCTCTTATCGAGTTCAGCTTCTCTGTTAAGGGTATACCATACATAGTTAAATGGACCTTTAATCCTTCGAAATCCTTAATCAAACTCTTCCAGTCTTTTACGTATTCTACTGAGAATTCCCCTCCGAAAGTCTCGTTCACCTTTCTTATCTTTTCTTCGAGTTTTTCATCTTTCTCTCCGCTGTAATACATTTTCTTAGCTAAAAAAGCCCTAGCTACTAAGGCACAATGAGTCGTTACCCTTTTATCTCTCTCCCTTCTATGTCCGAGCCTGAGAACGTAGACTTCCATCGCTGAATATCAAAATATTCACTTGAAGAATTTATTTTCATATAAACTTATATCCAACTTAACGAATAATTAATAAAGCTAATGCTCGTGGAAATGCTGAAGGGGGTGTCAATGGAGAGAGATGCAACAAGTGAATAAGCTAATTGAGTTAAGAGATAGACTTCTTAATATGTTCGTCCAAAAAGAGCAAGAAATAACTGCTGCACTTTCTGCTTTAATAAGCGGGGAGCCTTGCATATTTATAGGTCCTCCAGGAACAGCTAAGACTCTTCTCATAGAAACTTTATCCAAGTCTATAAATGCATCCTACTTCTATTACCTGCTTACTCGCTTTACAGAGCCAGATGAGATTCTAGGTCCTTTAGACATAAACAAATTAAGACAAGGTATTTATGAAAGAATAACTACACATAAACTACCCACTAGCGATATTGTTTTCCTGGATGAAATCTTCAAAGCAAGCTCAGCTATAAGAAATACTCTTCTAGACATCATATTGAATAAGAGATTCTACGATGGGTCTGGGTACAAACCTATATCCTTGCTTGCTTTCTATTGTGCTTCAAACGAAATAAGCACAGATTCAGAGGATCAGGCGATTTATGATAGAATGACTTTAAGAGTATTCACGAGATACGTTTCTGATGACGCTTTGCCTGAGTTGTTGAGTACTGGAATTAAGTTTGAGATGTCTAAGACCGTGCAATCTATTATGGATAAACAAGAATTGATTGATTTCCAAAACGAAGTGATCAGAAAACTCGAAGCTATAAACAATAACCAGAAACTGATCAATAAATACTTAGAAGCTTTGATGGAATTGAAGATGAATAATATAGTAGTCTCAGATAGAAGGAAGGTTAAAATTCTCAAAGTGATATCTGCTTTATCGATCATATATAACGAAGAGGAAGTTACTCTGGATACTTTAGCTGATGCTCTAAGACTTGCATGTGTTCATGAAGAAAGTGAGTTGAGAAAGGTTGAGCAAATCATACAGAAGTTGCAGCTCAGCTCTTATTATGCTCATATAAACAAGATATTGACCTTGAAAGCTGAGCTACAAAATCATCTTGAAAGGATAAAGAAGATGAGCGATTACGGGATAGAAAATCTCAGAATATTGAGTGCGATTTATAAGAGAACTTATGCTGAGATATCGTTGTTACCTAGGAATCCTAGATTAGTACCTTACTTGAGGGATCTCTTGAATTTAATGCACGAAGCTAGAGAGATAATACGAAAAAAGAAGAGTGAAATTTTCGGTGAGGGCGAAGCAGAATGATAAAGAATAATTTAAAGAACGTCAAGATTACGAACGCAATATATTCCATAAAACAAGCTCAACTCTCTCAGTTGATAGATGCAGATCTAAGGAGGTTGTTGAAGTCATCTAATTACCTAAGCATAGTTACTACTGACAACTACTTCTTGCATTATTCATTATATCCGATGTTAGAGGATAATAACGAGGACTATATATTAGGTAAAGTTTTAGAATATCAAAAACAGTATACCGCAAGGGAAGAATTTGCGAAGCTTAGATCAATAACCGTTTTGGATGATAAGCTAAGCACGGCATATTCGTACTATTTCACTAAAACTCTGCTCAAAGAACTCAAGAAGGAGATCGAAAAAGAGCTTAGCGAATCCAATCAGCCTGATATGGAAAGCATACTGAATCAAATATTATTGAGGCTTTTCTCAGAGGATTCTTCTAGACAAAAAGTGAATGAGATTCAAAATGAAGCTGCAGAAAAAACTAAGAAGTTGAGCGAGATAAAGGATTTCATAATGGACATGGGAGCTGGTAAGTCTTTCACCGATTTCAGAAAGGTCTTAGATTTATCAGAAAGAATAATATCGCATACTCTGCTATATAAGATATTTACTGAAGGTAGGAGAATACAAACTGAAATTCCTGCTTTCGTTAAAATAACCAAAGTCAAAGAAAAACATGGTGAAGAATTGGCTGAATATAGTCTAACGAGAAATATCTTAGAAGCCAGATCTTCAGAATTCGC
>JBEPYP010000063.1:0-6111 GCA_041641355.1 Thermoproteota archaeon
TGAAAGCTAAAATGCTTTTTTCCATTCGATTAGAAATCAGTTAAACAAATTTAAACTTTTCCTAGAATATTGAGATAATGCCCTTCGAAATCACATTTCCAGTTGAATGGGTAGATACAGATGCTCTAGGCGTTGTGCATTTCTCCAATTACTTTAGGTATTTCGAAAAGGCTGAAAATGAGCTTATGAGAAGAATCGGTTTAGATTACCTTTACTTCATAAATCTGGGAATGGCAATACCTAGGGTTGAGGCGTTTTGTAAGTATCTTAGACCTTTGAGATATGGCGATATAGTGAAAGTCTCTTTGAAAATATCCGAGATAGGAAACAAGCACATAAAATATGGCTTTGAAATATTTTGCGAGAATAGGAAAGAAAAAGTCGCAGAAGGATATGTAGTAATAGTTGCGATAAATTCCAGCACGTTTAAATCGACGGAAATACCTAAGGAGATCGTCGAGAAGCTAAAACCTTTCGTCGAGAATTAACTAATGATAAAGGATTAATTTATCAAAAGACTTAATTCATCGCTCTCTTTCATCGAGATTTCCTTTGACAGCTCGTAAAGCGTTCTTAATGTAAACCGAATAGAAGTGTTGATTTGAGTTCTCATTCTGCAAAATGTTAATGCACGCTAGGTAGCTCAGGTTTTCTGGAATTTCATGATGTAATATCACGCCAAGGTTTTGCTTCTTAAACTTAAGCTTTATTATCCTGTCATCATCAGGAGTAGGACTCCCTCTTCCGTCTCTATTGCTAGTGAGAACGTAAAGATTACCATCAGGTCCTTCAACTACATCCCTCAGCCTTCCGAATACTCCTTTGAAAAGCACTATATGCTGGGAAGCTTCTGTGTAATCTGGAGGATTGAAGTAAATGAAATGCAACGCTGCGCCTCTAAGAGTTGCGAAGACGAAATAGCCTTTAAGGGGACCTTTCGTTATGAAAGTAGCTCCTGAAGGTGCCCATGTTTCTGATCCGCTCTCAATTAGAGGATCCTTGAATCTAGAATCTTTGGCTATTCCATATACATGAGGCCATCCATAGTTTCCTCCTGCTTCTATCAAGTTTATTTCATCATGACAACAATAAGGGAAGATACCGCTTGGACCATGCTCTGTGGCATAAATTTTGTTGTTGAAAGGATTCAAAGCGATTCCTTGAACGTTTCTATGACCATAGGAATAGACAGGGGAATTTGCGAAGGGATTATCGCTGGGTATGCTTCCATCTGGATTGACCCTTAATATCTTTCCAGCTTTAGAATTGATATCCTGCGCTAACTCTGGTTGATTGGCATCTCCTGTAGTTATGTAAAGCTTTCCGTCTATGAATTTTATCCTACCTCCATCATGGATTAATGCACCAGGTATTTCATCGACGATGGTTAGGTTGAATATTCCTTTTCCTCCAAGATCTAGATATCTATCCACTCTATTGTATATCTTACCTCCCTTCGAATAGGTATAGTAAATATAAACGAATCTATTTTCTTCGAAATTAGGATCCAGCGCAATTCCTAGAAGGCCTCCTTCTCCACCTGAGACGTTAAGCCTTAGCCAAGGTTCTTCTTTTAAAACTCCGTTTTCTATAATTCTTACATTCCCTATCCTTTCGGTGAAGAAGATCCTCCCGTCATTAGAAAAAGCTATAGACCAAGGCACTTGAATTTTCTTAGTTATGATTTCTATTTCGAAGTCGTCCTCGCTAAAATATGCTTTATTCGTAGATTGTGGGATGAATGATGAGATCAAGATGACCAGGAAGCCAAGTAGCAAAAGCGATGAAGAGAAGGCTATTATTTTAAACTTCAATCCCATGCTTCATTAATGTTTTATGTCATTAATGTGTTATCGTTCTAAGCATGTATTAGAAAGTGAAGATTTAAACTTGAGATTTGTTTTTTAATATGGAACCTAAAAAATACCCTATAATAGATCTCCATGAAGACATATCTGCGTATTTCTTATACCATGGAGGAGGATATACTCTAGGAGATTTCGGTGAAGACATAGCTGGAAGGGATGCTGACATCCCTAAGTATCTCAAGGCTAATGTTAAGTGTGTATTCGCAGCGATTTTTCCAGGGATAGAGACGTTCGAACCTAGGATATCCAAGAAGATATTCGAGCTCTATAGTAAGTGGCTTCCAGCAATAGGTTACAGAGTTCCTCAGGCCAATTTAATGGAGCACTTTGCAATTTATTATAGACTCGTAGAAAATTACGAGAAACTCATGATATTGGAGAAATTCGAAGATTTAGAAAGGGCTCTTAATGGAGATAAAATATGTCTCTTGTTACACATTGAAGGAGCTGAGGCAATAGATGATCCTTATGATCTAGTCTTGTTGAAAAAGCTAGGCCTAAGAAGCATAGGTCTAACTTGGAATTACACGAACAAATACGCTTCAGGATGCTCTTCTAAAAAGGATACAGGTCTATCTGATGAAGGGGAGGAATTGATAAGAACAGCGAATAAACTAGGAATAATAGTAGATTTAGCTCATGCGAGCAAGAGAACTGCGCTTGAAGCCATGGAAATAAGCAATAAGCCTGTCTTGATAAGTCATTCGAACATAAGGAATTTCGTAGATACTCCTAGAAACGTAGATGACGAGATATTAGAAAATCTAAGCAAGAAGAAAGGAGTGATAGGTCTTTCTTGCATAGGTAGCTTGATATCCAATAAGCCCACGCTAGAAGATCTAGTTAAGCATTTCTTATATGTATACGAAAGATATGGCGCTGATATATTAGCTATAGGAACTGATTTTCTAGGATTGATGGGGTTGCCAGCTCCAGAATCTTTAGAAAGCGTTGATAAATTGCCTTTGTTATTGAAAAGACTAGAAGACGCTGGTCTTTCAGATAACGAAATAGCTAAGATAGCTTATGGAAATGCTTTGAGAATTATAAAAGAGAATATAGGTTAAGGACATTAAAAATAAGAATTTCTTGTATTTACTAATTTGTTATTATATAAAACAACATTTGATAAAGTTTCTCATTTATAATTTTTTTTAAATTTTTCTGAAACATAAAGGTTATATACTTCTAAATGTATTCTAGCGTAAAATGTCATATAGAATAGGCATAGATATAGGAGGTGCCTTTACTGATCTTGTTGCTTACAACGAAAATACAGGTGAAGTAGCGTGGGTAAAGGTCGAAACAACACCGAAGAATCTAGCTGAGGGCGTGCTTAATTCAATTCAAAAAATCCAACTAGATCTTTCAAAGGCAACCATAATCGTTCATGGTCAAACTTTAGTGATCAACTCGATAATTACCAGAGAGGGTGCAAAAGTGGGTTTAATGACCACATGGGGGCATAGAGATGTATTAGAATTACAAAGAGCTAACAGAAGAGATATTTATAATTTTAGATATAAAAAACCAACACCATTTGTTCCAAGATACTTATGTCTAGAAGTTAAGGAAAGAATAGCTGGCGATGGCTCTCTCATAGCTCCGGTAAAAACTGAAGACGTTAAAAAAGCAGTGGAAACATTCATCCAGAATAACGTAGAATCTATTTGCATTGGCTTCTTGAATTCCTATGTCAATCCTCAAAATGAGATTGAAGCTGGTTCTTTAGTAAAAGATTTGCTTAAGACGCTGGGGAAGGAATATATTAGTATTACTCTATCGCATGAAATAACAAGAGAATGGAGGGAATATGAAAGGATTAATACTGCTGTTTTGAATGCATTCGTTAAACCTAAATGGTTAAAATATTTGTCAATGCTAGAAGAAGAAATAAGGAAGATGAATTTCAATGGGGTTTTCTTTCTTATGCTTTCTAACGGAGGAATGTCTCGTATTGATTTCATGAAAGAGTATCCAATATATACCGTAGAATCAGGACCTATAGCAGGCGTAATAGGAGGCATAGCCATAGCAGAGATGTTGAATGAAAAAAACATAATCGTACTTGATGGTGGAAGTACGACCACAAAGGCTAGTTTGGTAGAAAACCTAACACCTCGTGTTCATACAGAACACTATATAGGGCGAGATAAATTTAATGCTGGTTATCCTGTGAGAGTGCCAGTTATAGATATTGAAGAAATAGGAAATGGAGGAACAAGCATTGCGTGGATAGATGAAATAGGGAGACTCAGAGTAGGTCCTAAGGCTATGGGAGCTGATCCAGGTCCTGCATGTTATGGAAAGGGAGGCGATAAACCTACTGTTACAGATGCATATGTCGTCAACAGGCTAATCAACCCGAATTACCTTCTAGGAGGTGAAATGAAGATATATCGAGACTTAGCTATTAAGGCGTTAAAGGCGATAGCGGATAATTATAATATCTCGGTCGAAGAAGCCGCTGAAGGAGTGATTAGGATAGCAAATGAGAACGCAGCAAATCTAATAAGGCTTGTATCGGTTCAGAAAGGATATGATCCTAGAGACTTTTCCTTAATAGCACATGGAGGTTCTGGTCCTATGTTTGCTCCTTTCATAGCAGAGGAGCTTGAAATCAATAAAATAATAGTACCAACAATCCCTCCGGGTGTTTTTTCTGCATGGGGCATGCTCTTAACTGACGTTAAACATGATATGGTACTAACAAATGTTCTTGAGATAAACAACGATTCGCTGGAGAATATCAATAAGACCTATGATGAAATCGATAAAAAACTCTTTGAAATGTTCGAAAGAGAAGGATTCCGAACAGAAAATGTAATAATATTCCACTACGCAGATATGAGGTATAAAGGACAGGAACACACTGTAAAGGTTCCTATCAACGAAGAAAAAGTCGATTCAAAAAATATTCTGGCTATTATTAATAGATTTCATGAGTATCATGAGAGGGCTTATAATTTCAGGCTTCCAACAAGTCCTGTAGAAATAGTTAACTTCCATGGTGTTGGTGTGGTAAAAGTCAAAAAGCCTCCTTTACGAGAAGTTTTGATAAAGGGCTCTGTAGATGATGCTGTAAAAGAGACTAGAGATGTCTTCATAAAGGGCAATTATCGAAGTCTTTTGGTCTTTGATAAGAACAAGTTACCAACTGACGTTAAAATTAAAGGACCTGCGGTAATCGAAGATCCTACATCCACGATACTTGTACTTGAGAATCAGGAATTCGTTAGAGATAAATATGGTAATATTATCATATATAGGAGGTAAATAAAAATGCGCACAGATCCATTTACGCTGGAAATAATAAAGAACGCTTTTGTTGTAGCCAACGAAGAAATGTTTAGAGCATGGGCCAGAACTGCAAAAAGTCCAGTAATCTACGAGGTATTAGATTTTGCTGTAGCTATAACTGATTCAAAAGGCGATCTTATTGCAGAGGCACCAGGTGTTCCAGGATTCTCTGGAGTTTTGGATTTTGCAGTCAAAGAAGTTTTAGAGAAGTGGAGAAATAGGTTAGCTCCAGGGGATGTAATACTGAATAACATTCCTTATGCTTCAGGTACTCATCTAAATGATGTAACTTTGGTGGCGCCCATATTTTATAAAGAACATCTCATAGGTTTCACAGCAAGTAAAGGGCACTGGAGTGAAGTCGGTGGCATGGCGTTTGGAAGCTGGAACCCGCATGCTGTTGAGATATATCAAGAGGGCACACAATTACCTTGCGTTAAGATATATGACAGAGGAGAGCCTGACAAAGACTTAATAGATACAATACTTACAAATTCAAGATTGCCTTCCAATACTTTAGGCGATCTAGAATCACAGGTAGCTTCCATGAAGGTAGCAGCTAATAGAATAGTCAATTTAGTAGAAAAGTATGGTTTGGATGCTGTTTCTTTAGCTATGAGAGAGGTAATAAACGATGGTGAAAAGCTGGCTCGATTAAAGCTTAAGGAGCTTCCCAAGGGAGAATTTGAAGCAGAAGATTATATAGACGCTGCTATCAGCGGTAAGGACGAACCTCTTTATATTAGAGCTAAAGTCAAAATAACCGACGATGAATTCTTTGTAGATTTCACAGGTAGTGCTGAACAAGTAAGAAGCCCTATAAATTCACCTTATCCCGTTACTATTGCAGGAGTTAAAGAAGTGTTCTTAGCGATAATAGATCCTCATGCTCCTCCAAATTCTGGTCTTTTCAGGCCTGTAAAGGTAGTAGCGCCTATAGGTA
>JBEPYP010000064.1:0-6068 GCA_041641355.1 Thermoproteota archaeon
AAAAAATGCAATCCTATTACTTTATTCTTTCTTTCAACAAATTCTGCTATTTCAGTTATAGGCAAGCTGCTCGTATTCGTAGCCAGAATAGCATGCTTTGGTGCTATTAGATCCGCTTTCTTGAAAACTTCCCTTTTAACTTCTAAATTTTCTATCACTGCTTCTATCATGAAATCTGAATCCTTTAGTGCATCTTCAATGTTTGTAGAAGTTTCTATTCTATTCAATATTGCTTCTGGCTTCTCCTTTATTTGACCCTTTTCATATAGCTTCTCCAAACTCAGTTTTATTCTATCTAAGGCATTCTTGAGAATATCATCAGAAACATCATTGAGGAAAACTTTATATCCTGCTATAGCTAATACCTCAGCTATTCCATGTCCCATCGTTCCAGCTCCTATGACTGCGACTTTGTTTATTCTCATTGAAGCTTTAATCGTTTTAATAATATTTAAAAAATTTAATTTTCAAGTCAGTTTGATTATTATGGTCAAGGAAAAGAAAGTTTGGTTTAATTCCAATGGAGAAGTATGTAGCGGTTTATTATATCTTCCTGAAAAAATTGAAGGAAAACTTCCAGCAATCCTAATGGCTAATGGTTTTGGAGCCGTAAAAGAGATGTATCTTCCTGAGTATGCAAAGAAATGGGCTTCTGAAGGATTCGTTGTTTTGGTCTTCGATTATAGATACTTTGGAGAAAGCGCAGGTCAACCAAGACAAAGACTTTGGCCAACTGAACAAATAGCAGATTATCTATGCGCAGCTAGATACCTTTCTAGCCTTGAGGAGGTAGATAGCAAGAGATTATGCGTTTGGGGCACAAGCTTCAGTGGAGGTCATGTCTTAACTTTGCTTGCGTTTTCTGATGTATTTAAATGCGGTGTAGCACAAGTTCCTAATCTTTTCACGGTGGATGTAGCAAAGGCCTATTTCGGTAGCTTAAAAATCTTATTTGAACTCGCAAATTATGCTAGGGAAAGCTCATGCTTAGGAAATCCTTTGACAATACCTATAGTAAGTAAAGAAGGGGTCGCAGCTTTGGTAACCGAAGAGGCGTATAACTTTTACAGTCAAGCAGAGAAGCTATTCCCTACGTTTAAGAATTACATAACGCTTGATAGCGTAGAGAGAATATTGATGTATAACCCTGGATATTATGCTCATTTAGTAGAGAAGCCTATAAAATTCGTAGTAGCAGAGAACGATATTACAACACCTCCTAGTTTCGTCAAGAAAGCTTTTGATTCGATAAATTCTGAAAAAGAAATGAGCGTTATCAAAGGAGCAGGTCATTTCGATGTTTATTTCGAACCTACTCTCTCCAAAGCTGCTCAAGAAGCTCTTGAGTGGTTCAAGAAGTTTGCTTAAACTATATGTATAGTTATGTTATCTAGATCCTTAACGATCAGCTCTTTTTCTAAGTTAAATTTTACCTTCAATTCTTCGAAATTCTTAATAATACCTTCCATATCTTCCTTTGAAGGTAATCTTATCTTGAAATAAGATAGACCGCTCATTTTCTCATCCCTTGGTCTTGAACCATGACTTTGCCAAATATTAGCGCCTATATGGTGGTGATATCCCCCGCTAGAAAGGAAAATAGCACCATAGTAACGAAGAGTTAAAGTCAATCCTAAAGCTTTCGTGTAGAAATCCTCAGTTTTAGAAAGATTCGATACACGAAGATGGACATGACCTATTCTGGCTGAGTCGTCTATTCCCTTCCATTCGAGATTTTCAGATAATGCAATTAAGCTCTCTATATCTAGAGGCTCTGTAGTCATCATTATTTTATCATTTTTCTTCACCCATTCTTCTCTAGGTCTATCACGGTAAATTTCTATGCCGTTGTATTCAGGATCATGGAGATATATTGCTTCGCTAACCAAATGATCCGCAAACCCTTCTATGGGAGCTTCTACTTCTAGGAGATGTCTAAGCGTCACAGCTAGTTTTTCTCTTGAGGATAAAAGGTATGCTACATGATAAAGACCAACATTTCTTGGACTTTCCCTCACCAAGTTATCAAACCTTACAAGCTTCAAGAATGGGTTTTTATACGAACCAAGCAAGGCTTCATCTTTACCTTCTTTGAAGATTCTAAACCCAAGTACACTTTCATAGAAATCAACCATGCTTTCTAAGTCGAAGACTTTCAGCTCTATTTCTTCTATTTTTATCTCTTCCTTTATCTTATGCATTAATTTTAAAACTCTGCTTAAAGGAATTCTTCAAGTATCTTCCTAGCTTCTTCTTGACTTGGGAATTCTTGCTTTACTAAAGGTTTCTCTGCTATCGCTTCGAACAATTCATGGTATGCTGGCTTCTCTGTTACATAGAACAATCCTATAGGTATTCTAGGACCGAATTCTAAAGCTTTCTTAAAGGCTTCCATGATATTCTTAGGATCATGGCCTGTTTCTTCAAGTTTGTAAATTCTTTGTCTGAACCAATCATAGGTATTTAATTTGTTGAAAGTAACACATGGGCTAAAGACGTCTACTAAGGCAAATCCTTTATGCAATATTCCATTCTTTATTAGCATAGCTAAGTGTTGAGGATCTCCTGAGAAACCTCTAGCAACATATGTGGCCCCTCCTGCTATCGCTAATGCGATTGGATTTATAGGTTCATCTATTACTCCGTAGGGTGTTGATTTGGTTTTGTGTCCTTTTAAGCTAGTAGGAGAAGCCTGTCCAGTAGTTAGGCCATAGATTTGGTTGTTCATGACTATGAGGGTTATGTCTGGATTCCTTCTCATCGCATGTATGAAATGACCCATTCCTATTCCATAGGCATCACCGTCTCCAGCAACTGCTATTACAGTTAACTCATGATTCGCCAGCTTAGCTGCTGTTGCTACCGGCAATGTCCTTCCATGTATTCCATGGAATCCATAAGTAGTCGTGAATCCTGGTAAGTTAGAAGAACAGCCTATTCCTGATACTATCAATACATTATCAGGTTCCAACTTGAGCTCTGCTAACGCTCTTTGTAATGCGTTTAGAACTCCGAAATCACCACAGCCTGGACACCAATCTGGTCTTATCTCTCCTATATACTTCTTTAATTCAACAACTGTTACCATTTTTTGACCACCTCTATTGCTTTTTCAAACACATCAAGCGGCGTTATTGGTTCTCCGTCATATCTCAAGACCTTATTCTCTATGTTTATCCCAGTGAACATCCTTATCAATCTACCTACTTGTGATGTGTAATTGCTCTCCACAATCATAGTATTCTTCGCTTTGGACAAGATCTTAGATATTTCATCGCTGTGCATTGGATATAGGTATTTGAGTTCTAAAGCGTTAGCGACGATACCTTTTTCTTTTAGCATTTCAATGGCTTCTCTGACTGTATATGTAGTAGAACCCCAGCTTACTATCGTTAAGTCTGCTTCTTCATCCCCATATATTTTAGGAGGAGGCAGCTCTTTGATTAAATATTCCAGCTTCCTCATCCTTTTCTCCATCATCGCTCTTCTAATCTTCAACATTGAAGGAAGACCTGCTAAGACATCGCTTACCAAATGTCCCTTTTCATCATGTTCATCGCTCGCAGCTACATACATGTGTCCAGGAGTACCAGGTAAAGCTCTGGGAGAAACACCGTTCTCTGTTATCATATATCTTTTATAATTTCCCTTGAAATCTTCTTCTCCTACTATCCATCCCCTATCTATTTTCACGTTTAAATCTATCTCTTCAATGTCAATGGTCTCATTTCTTTCAGATAGGTAAAGATCAAGCAAGATGATGACGGGTAATTGATATCTTTCAGCGATGTTAAATGCTTCAATCGCTGTGTAATAGCAATCTTTTACGCTAGTAGGTGCTATTATGACCTTTGGGAAGTCTCCTTGGCTTGCACCTAAGACTTGGAATACATCAGCCTGCTCTGTTTTAGTAGGCAAACCTGTAGAAGGTCCTCCTCTTTGGGAGTTCACTACTACGATCGGAGTCTCGGTCATTCCTGCTAAACCAATAGCTTCTGTCATTAGGGAAAAACCTCCTCCAGAAGTTCCGCACATCGCTCTGACTCCTGCATGAGCTGCGCCTATTACCATGTTTATCACTGCTATTTCGTCTTCAGGCTGTACGACAACGGTTTTACATGTTTTAGCATGTTCCGCAAACCAATGCAATATTGAAGATGCAGGAGTCATGGGATATGCTGCATAAAACTTACATCCCGCAACATAAGCTCCATAAGCTAACGCGAAGTTCCCAGTCATTACAAGTCTTTTCTTATCAGATATTTCGAAATTTAAGGCCAATTTAGGGAAATTGGCTTGGGCATATTCAAATCCTGCTCTAGCAACCTTTATGTTCGTCTCTATTACATCTTTGCCCTTATCTTTGAAGATTTCTTCTATCACTCTTTCCAAAACAGACAGAGGTAATCCTACTAAGTAAGTGAAAGCTCCTATAGCTACGACGTTCTGCATAACGGGTAGAGTTGAGTATTTCCTAGCTATATCTTGCAACGGTATTTTATATTCCAAGAAATTCTTGACCTTTTCATTTTCTTTTATCTCGAATTTCTTAGGATCATATATTACAATACCTCCTTCTTTAAGCCACACAATATCTTCAGTAATGCCGTCTTTATTCAAAGTTATTAAAACATCAAAAGTGTCTCCAAAGTGATAAAGCTTATCGTTGGAGATCCTTATTTGATACCATACATGTCCTCCTCTTATAACTGATTGATATCCTCTGAAAGCGAAAACATGTAACCCGTTTCTAGAACAAAGCTTTATCACGATCTCTCCAGCGGATTCAATACCATCTCCAGCAGCACCAGCTATTCTCAAGGCTATAGATTTTCGCATTGAAAAAACAATCTAAGACCTTGTTTATATCCATTAATCGAATTTTTGTTTCAATATATTGAAAAGTTCATTCGGAAATTTTTCTTATTTTTTACAAATTTTGCCAAATTTTTCTTAACTAGCACAAGACTTAAGCGTGTATAAAGAAAGAATGGAGTATGAACAAGGAAAATTTCCTGGCAGCAATACCTAAGGTAAAATCTCCGATAAAACCTCTAGCAGCACCAGCAGAACCTATTCCGGATATGCCTATTTCACCACTCTAGTTTTAGCTTTTTTTAAATTTATAAATAAGTTTTCTTACTCTTTTTTATGCAAGATATTAACTCTTTCCAAACTCTGTTAAAGTTTACTGAACGAGATTTCTTTACCTTTAATTTAATCGAAAAGTATGGACTCAAAAGAGGTCTCAAAGAAATCAAGAAGATGAAGGATCCCAATCACTTATCTTATAGTGGAATATTGTATAAGATCAAGAGCTTAGTTAACAAGAGGTTAATTAGAATATGGCCAATAATAGACATACGAAAATTAGGATTAGAAATATTTGTTTTAAAAGCTAAAATAAACATAAAATATGCTTCTATATTCGAAGAAATACTAGAAAAAATCAAACCTTTACCTACAGTCTACTATAGCAGAGTATATGGAACGAGCAATTATATCGCGTTATTTAACGTGCCTTTCATGTATGAGAATGATTTCATAGAATTAATGAAAGAAATTGAAGACATGAGGCTTATTGAAAACGCAGAAGTCATGAAGGTAGATGAGACAATATATCCTACGCTAAGCTCTGATTGGTACGATTTCAAGACAAATAGTATAGTATTCAAATGGGAAAAGCTTAAAAAGGAAATCATTATTAGAAGAGAAAGACTTCCTTTGATAGAAGAAGTTAAACAGCCTAGCTCCATCCCGGAATTGGATTATAAGGATCTTCTCATACTAGCGAAACTACAACTTAGTTCGTTTGTCAAATTTAATGAAATAGCTAGCAGTATTAACATGAAGGTCCATGATGTGAGATATCATTACAAGGAACATATTATACCTAGCGGTGTCATACTTAAGTATGGCATACTCATATATCCTTTCTTGGAGAGTGAGCAAGCCGGGTATTATTTTTCATGGATAAGGTTCAAGGATATGGTTTCTAGGAGAGCATTCATCGATGCTATTAAGGATAAACTCTTCATTCACGGTTTCCGTTTAATAGGCAAAAAAGA
>JBEPYP010000065.1:0-5945 GCA_041641355.1 Thermoproteota archaeon
TATTGGCTTTTGCAGGAAATTACGCATTAGCTTTATTACTCGCAATACTAGAAAGGATAGGCAAAGGCATTCGAACTCCTATAAGGGATTATTTGATCGCTGAGATTTCTGAGAAAATAGGTAGAGGTAAGGGCTTTGGTCTCCATGAAGCGCTTGATCAAGCAGGAGCGTTCATAGGACCTGCGGTGGTTTCTTCAGTACTTCTATTACGCGGGGACTATTTCTTGGCTTTCCTAATATTAATAATACCGGCTTCTCTTTCGATGTTGTCTCTTTATATCACACAAAAGAATACAGGCTATATCAAGCTAGAAGAAATAAATCCAGATTCTAAGGACAGGCTAAGTAAGAGATTTTGGATATACACCGCTTCTATGTGCTTTTTGTCCATCGCTTTAATACCTTGGCCTATAGCTTCATATCACCTAAAATTCAGCTTCTCGCTACAAGATTTCATGGTAGCTCTTTTTTACTCAATAGCCATGGCTTCGGACGGTATCTTTTCAATACCTCTAGGAATAGCTTATGATAAGTTTCGCTTTTCTTTCGTACCTCTAATGCCTGTGATAGCCTTTATAGCAACATTGATGTACCTTTACTATGGAGGTGTTGCTACTTTAATAATTGCTTCTATCATAATGGGTATTGTAATTAGTTTCAGCGAAAGTGTAATGCGAGCTATAGTAGCAGACTTGACAAGTAGACAAAATAGAGCCTATGCATATGGCACATTCAGTTTCCTCTTCGGCCTGGCAAGTTTGATCGCTGGTTTTCTATATGGTTTCCTATATAGTTTTGGTGTTCTATATTTGGTATTGCTTTCTCTAATATCTGCAGCTTTAGCCTTAATGCTTTTCTTATTCCTCATGACCAAGCTAGATAGTTAGATTAAACAAATTAAAAAGATTTAAATGAAAAAATCCAATATTAAAAGCAAATGAAAAATGATAGAAGTTGTAAATGTCCCTGTCGATATTGCACTAGGGACAAGCAACGATTACCTACAAGCAAGGCGTTTTACCTATTCGAGAAATGTCTCGTGCTATAAGAAATAGTTGGGAACTAGCTGTAGCTTGCTTTAGAGTATTAATTAAAGATAAGGAATTGCTATTGTACCCCCTCATCTTAGGAGGCATTTTAGCGTTATTCTTCATTGCTTTAGCATCAAGTTTCCTATTTAACCTCAACCTCTTCTTATTCTTGTTGATATTCGCAATATTCGTGGGTCCTATATTGTTCACTTTCTTGGGGATATTTTTCGAGGCTGCAGTGGTTGGAAGCGCTACTATCAGACTTCAAGGAGGAGATCCTAAGTTCAAGGACGGCTTGCGAGTAGCTAAGGAAAATGCCTCTCGTTTATTACGCTGGTCCTTTATTGTGCTTTTAGTAAGCATAATTTTGGGGTTCATTTCAGGAATGTTCAAGAAAGGACCTGCTGGAACTAGGCCAGTTACGCCTGGAGGTTTTCCACCTATGCGCATTTCAAGCTTCGCAGACAATACTAGGTTTTACAAGCATGAGGCTATCGGAAAAGGTATAGGAATACCAACGGGAGAAATAGGCATAGGCGATATAATATCAGGCGCTTTAGGAATGGCTTGGCAAGTAGCTACGTTTTTCGTCATACCGGTCATGTTATACGAGAAGCTATCGCCTACCAAAGCTCTGGTTAGGAGTGTAGAGATAATTAAAAAGCAATGGAAGGAATCGCTTATTCTAATATTAAGTTTTAAGGCAATATTCTGGCTCTTATCCGGATTGGGCGTAATCTTTATTTTAATAGGTTTAATTTTACAAAATCCAGCTGTCTTACAAAATCCCAGTGCGGTAGATTTAATCTTACAAAATCCTCCCTATGCTCTAATAGGAGGGATAGTAGCAGCTATAATTTATTGGGTTTTGCTGGCTTGCATTAATTTTACTTTTAAAGGAATACTTAGAGCTGCTCTTTACGAATTCTCTAGAAAAGGTCAAACCGAACCAGATATACAAACACCAAAAGCACAGGAATTCAGTAGCTTGAGCAACCTCATCAGCTCATTTCGAAAAACTATCTCCTAGAATTAAAAAAAATAAATAATATAAAAAGCTAGTTCAAATTTTTTTAACAATAGTTTAATTAAATTATATAAATAATTGATATTCTGTAATTCGTTTAATAAATATAAAACAGAAAATGGGGTGAAGACCGCTTAAGATAGATATTTCTGTAATCTATTAGCGAGCTCGCTATAAGAGACTTCACCTTCGATTCTCTCTACAATCTTGAAGTTTTTGTCTATTATGAAATACGTGGGTGTTCCTCGAACCTTATATAATTCATACACGGAGCTCGTGTCGTAAACATGAAGCCAATTAGATTTGTAAATTTTTAAGAAGTTGACCGTCCTATTCAGGTCTGTGTTAACGTTAAGCATTACTGTTATAACAACCACCCCTTTATTTTTGAAGTTTTCATTTATTTGAGCTATTACATCGGTCATGCTTTGGCAATGGGGGCACCATTCAACTGCAAACTCGAGCAATATTACTTTTCCCTTAAAATCTGAAAGCTTAATATAGCTTCCAGTTAAGCCGTCCGAAGTTATAACTGGTAACTCGAAATCTTGAGCTTGAGAAGGTACAACAGAACGGCTTAAGCTCAAGAGGAGTATACCAGCTACAAATATAATGAACACCGTTAAAGCTAATAGATATAGATTTCTTTTCTTCATAAAATCTTTTTAACATTACGATGTATATAAAAGTACTCATTATTCCTTTTTACTAATCATTTTCAAAGTAAATTTGATGATCGTTATTCTTAGGCAATTTCGAATCCCTTTCCTAAAGAACATTAAATGAGGAGTCATGAAGCGTTTGAAAATTTTTGATTTCAAGAATTTAATTTAATTATTTTTAAACGAACTATAAAAAATTTAATCAAGTAACTATTGGGATGTAGGCCCTGCTGCTGGCGGCGTATAGGTTTCAGGCAAGGAGAAGAAGGCAATTATAAGGAAAATAAGCCCTATCAATATTATTATGTAGCCTACTACAACAATCGATAATATAGCGCCTATGAATAATAGTGTGGCTGCTGTTTTAAAGTAATCTATCTTAAAAGTATCTCCTACTTCGATTAAACTTCTCCTAAAAAATAATACTCCTACTATTGCTAAAGCCGCTCCTGCGACCAACAAAATGATCGCTATCAACAACTCAACTAAGCCCCAGCCCCCATATGGCCAATATATAAATGCAAATGGAGCAAAAAAGAAGAATGAAAAGGCTGAAGATGCAAGTATAACCGTTCCTATCATTAAAATTATAACACCATAAAGTGCGTTTTGAAATATTGAAGGCTTCTTGGTTTCATCAGCGATGTATTTCAAAGCTATAATGACTAGTATATATCCTACTATGCTTACAAAAGGTATTAGGGCCAATATGGAGCCGATTCCTCCTAGCATTTTTGCATCTTTTACACCAGGCATGCTTGAGAAGAATTATTTTATAAGTATATAAATCTGTATTCTCAAAAAATTTTTCGAATTATAATATCTTTTAACATTCTTGTATATTTACGAAATCTCCTCGAACTTTGTAAGCATTTAGTTCTTAAAATGTAATGTAAAAAAGGAAATTTCATCGATTTATAGAAGGAACAGAATTTTCTATTATGGCAAAAAATGGCTTTACTACAAAAGCAGTCCATGAAGGAGAGTTGATGGATAGGAGATTTGGTAACGTAGTTACTCCAATATTTCAGAACGTCACGTTCTTGCATCCCAACGAGTATGAAGACGTCTACTTGGATCCTTCTAGAAATAAACCCTTCTTGTATTCCAGGCTAGGAAACCCTACTTTGGCCTCCCTCGAAAAGAAATACGCTTCTATAGAGAATTCTAGATATGCTCTCTCTTTTTCCTCAGGTATGAGCGCTATAACTACTTCGATATTAAGCTTAGTGAAACAAGGATATGGGATATTAGCTGTAAACCAGCTCTATGGTCAAACATATGAGTTTTTTAAAGAAATCCTACCCTCTTTGGGTGTAAAAGTCGATTTCATATCAATGCAGAAATTAAACGAACTAGAAATACCAAGAGGTGATCACAAGATGATTTACGTAGAGTCCATTACGAATCCTACCTTGCAGGTTTGCGATATAGTAAGTTTAGCTAGATATTGCAGAGAGGAAGGTATAACTCTAGTAGTAGATGCTACTTTCGCTACTCCTTATAATCAAAGACCCCTCGAATTAGGTGCTGACATGGTGCTTCATAGTGGTACTAAATACATCTCAGGCCATAGTGATATATTAATTGGTTTTTTCGCCACGAATGAAGAGCAAATATACAAGAATGTATTGAAGTTTAGGGACAATCTAGGAGGAGTCCCTGATCCTCTATCAGCCTATTTAGCTCTGCGTAGCATCAAAACGCTATCTCTAAGGATTGAAAGACAACAAGCCAATGCATTAAAGTTGGCCAAGTTCCTAAGAGATCACAAAAGGGTTAAACGAGTTTACTACCCAGGTCTTGAAGATAATGAATATCATGGAATAGCTAAAAAAGTATTGAAAGGATTTGGCGCGATGCTTTCTTTCGATTTAGGTTCTAAAGAAGCAGCGAAGAAGTTCATGAAGAATCTAAAACTATGCATAACCGCACCTAGCTTAGGAGGGGTAGAAACCCTAGTTACATTACCTTTAGAGACAAGTCATAGAATGTTAGATCCTGAAGAAAGTAAAAGAATGGGCATAAGCGAAGGACTTGTAAGAGTATCTTTAGGTATAGAAGATTATGAAGACATAGAGAATGATTTCAACGAAGCCTTAGATTCTATTTAAAAAAATTAGATTCGATTTAAAAATTTAATGTAAATAAGGTAATGCTGCAAAGTAAATTATAAACGCTATCGTTATTAATACCGTAGTTAAGCTTATATCTTTGAATCTTCCAGTCAAGATCTTAACTATCGTATATGTTATGAAGGCTAAACCTATGCCTGTGGCTATGTTATAAGTCAAAGGAATTCCTATTATTGCTACGAAACTAGGTATAGCTTCGGTTAGATCATCAAGATCCACTTTTCTTATTAATGAAATGAACATGAGACCTACTAGGAGAAGCGCAGGCGCTGTGGCGAAACCCGGTATCACCACTGCTAAAGGTGCGATCGGTAAAAAGACTAGGAAGAGAAGTCCTGTAACTACCGCAGTTAGACCAGTCCTACCTCCTGTCTCTATTCCAGCCGCTGATTCTATGTAAACCACCGTCGTTGTGGTCCCAGCCAAAGCGCCTGCTATTATGGCTGTCGAATCTGTATAAAGTGCCTTATCAATATTTACAGGCTTGTTTCTTTCATCCATCAAACCAGCCTTAGCTGCTAGGCCAGTTATCGAGCCTATTGCATCGAAAAAGGAAACTATGAAAAGCGCTAATGCTACTGGGAAAGCAATGGTGATTATAGCAAGATAAGCTGAGAGCGTATTGCCGAAGTTAGGAACGATTGAAGTGCTGAATGACGGATATTGGAATATTTGAGGAGGTAAGATCACTAAACCAGGGGCAATTCTAGTTTCGGTTAAAACTATCCCTATTATAGTCAAAGCTATTATTATCAACAAAAGACTTGGAGAGAATTTCCTGAAGTAAAGAGCTGAAGCTACGAAGAAACCTGCAATCGCTAATATAGAGGCAGGACTTAAGAAAGCTTTATCATTGAATTGTACAGGAGTTCCCACACCAGGTTTTACGATATCCGCCAAAGACAATCCTATGAAGGCTATGAATATGCCTATTCCTACTGCTATTCCGTAAGCTAAGCTAGGAGATATCGATCTAATTACTCTTTCCCTTATACCACTCCAAGAAGCTAGCAAAAATAGCAATCCGTTGACCAATACAGCGAAGAAAGCCGCGAACATAGCTGTAGTTACTGCATCGGCTCCAGAAAAG
>JBEPYP010000066.1:0-5915 GCA_041641355.1 Thermoproteota archaeon
GCTTGAAGGAATAATATTGAGGAGGTGTTAGATCTTTGAATTTACTTTCAAACCATTTCCTAGCATAGGGGTTTAAACAGTTTAGATTTTCTTCTTTGGTGAACTTGAACGAAGGATAATAGAACATCTACAGATTTATCTCATTAACTCTTTTAAATAAATTGCAGTGGAAATGCTACACTTTCTTAGGTATTACTTTCTTGTATACTTTCTTGAAATCTCTCCTTTTGCCTTCTATAGTTAATAAAAATTCTATGCTTATGCCAAACAATTCTTCATTTTTCTTCAAATAAGGTAGGATCAGCGACCAATCTTCTTCGCTCAGTTCTTCGTATTTACCTCCATGTAACTGATTTTCTTCGAGTTTGTTGAAGGGATCTCTTATATATATTGCTCCTCCTGAAGAGAGGGAAAATAGATTTCCTCCAGGATAGGGATCTTCTAGGTTAACAATCTCTCCTTCATCGCTTATACTTATAGCATTCAAAATTACAAAACCTCCGCCATTTAGAGGATTTCCTGCCATGAATGATTCTGCCAGATAATCTAAGCATGTACCATTGATCACAACTCTAGGTCCTCCTACAGAATTTATCATCGGTCTTCCAGCTGCGCTTCCAAGAACATATGCTTCTCCTCCTTTAGAACTATACATGAAGGTTTGTCCTACATCGCCATAAATCACTAATTTTCCGTTTCTCATAATTTGCGCGACTTGATCTTGTGCAGAACCATGAACATAAATTTCTGCTCCGTCCAAACCTGAAGCAAGATAATCTCCAGGATCTCCGTATAAGTCTATCCTTAGTCCATAAGAGTGAGGTCCGAGACCACAACCTAAAAATCTTTGTCCTCTTAGGTTATATACTAATATTTTCTTCCATCCTTTCTTATAAGCTTCCGCAACAAATCTCGAAATGGATTCTTCTCCTTCTGAAGGAAAGTCTTTGGCGTTTATTAGAAGGGTTTGGTCTAGAAAAGAAGGAGACTTAAGCTTCTTTCGAAAATCGAAATCCATCCATACGAATTCCTTACCTATTTCGCTTTCAAATATTTCATAGAGTTTTTTGATGAGCAAAGTTTTAACCGAACTTCTCTTCTTGTGACCAGTGTGATAGGGCATATCATATAAGTATGTCAATAATTGTATTGCTTTCCTAGGGTCTTCTTTTTTTTCTATTACTGCTAAGAATTCATCAAAACTCATATCTTTAATTTTTTCTTTTAGGTTCTCTGGTTTCAAGTCTAGAGTTAAGCTCGCCTTGGCGCAGTTTGTTGAAGGGCTATAATGCTGTTGGTTAGGCAATTTTACTTCAGAGCCGAATTTATTTACGCACTTGAATTCTTTTCTTTCGTAATCTAAAAGATATATGAAAGCTCCTCCATCTGTATGACTGCCTCCTCTGGCAACCCAATATTTATCGGCGTAAAATGAAGGGATTTTGTCATCTTCATAAAGCATCCTTAATATCGCATTGATAGCCTGCCTTTCAGAAGCTATAATTCCAAGCTTCATGTTTGCTTCAAACAAGGAGAAAACTTGTGGTCTAAGCATAGAAGTATCGGTTATGCCTATTAATTGATATTGTTTCTTATACGGATCATGTCCTGCTATTATGAAGAACCATGGTCCATCAGGGGAAGATATCATATGCAAGGCTTGTATTTCTTTGTAGATCTTCCTTTTTTCCAAAGGTAATTTATAAAAATCTCTTTCTAAAGTGGGGGCTAAGGCTTCAATTAAATATTCTAAAGGATATTCATAAATCCTATAAAGAAGATCGAACATTAACATTGCTACTTCTGTATCCGTCAAGAACAAAGGTTCATAATTCCTCTCTTTTAAGTATTCATAGATTGGATAATAGTTTGAAAAATCTCCGTTATGAACCAAAGCATGATGAACACCTACGAAAGGATGGGCTCCTCCCGGGTGCCATACCTTTCCTTTGGTGGGATATCTATGATGTCCAATCCATACATGGGCTTTGAAATCTTCAAGTTTATAATACTTTATCACATCGTCTCCATAACCAACAAGCTTGAGCACGATCATGTCCTTACCTGAAGACATTACAAAGGCCTTTTTCTCACCAATCGATGAATAATATTTCTTATTAAGCAGGAAAGAAATTTGCCAAATCATTTCATCTTCAACTTTTCTGATATCTAAATTCTCTAAGTTATTTTTTCTTATGAATTTTTTAATTTTTTCTTCTTTTACTCTAACAAAATATCTATTAATTTCAGGAGGATTTACTTCGATACCAATTTTTTGATAATTTTCTATATGTTCAATTCTATATGAATCATATATTTCAAAGTTTTCAAATATTATGTTTTTTTCTATTTCATTAAGATAACTCTCATCCAAAATAGCCAATTGGAATATATAACAATCTTCAAGTAATTTCCTTTTAACACCCAATTGTTCATTGGAAAGTCCTACAGCAGCTATCCCCCCTCCTTTTTTGTTACCTCTATTCTTCATTTGATAGAGTGATTGGTACAAGTATTTACCTTCAAGTTTCTCTGAGCAGATAACACCTATAACTCCGCATCCTCCTTCAGCCTCGACCTTATATTTTTTGTTATAATTTACTTCCAACAACGGTTCTCTTGTCCTTAAGAGCGCAGAGCTCATGCTAATATTCTTCATGACCTTCAAATCTAGGACCTTTATCTATAAGCAGATCTGTTCTTCCTCTTAGTTTTTTAATGTCATCTAAGCCTAGCATAAAAAGTATTTTCTTTAATTCATAACACCAGGCTTTATACATATTGATTATTCTTCTAGAACCCCAGTAAGGATCTTGCAGATTCGACAATAGCCTGTTAGTAGTAGCTATTCCTATTTGGCAACCCCAACCTCTTCCTCCTTTTTCACAGTTACCGCATTGAGTACAGCCTAAGGCTATTAATTCGGCACTCCCTATTACACAGCCATCAGCGCCTAAGGCTATCGCTTTGGCTACGTCATGAGGAGTTCTTATGCCTCCGCTTACCATTAGCAATATGTTATCTCTAATTCCTTCTGAAACTAGGTATTTATGAACTTTTGGTATTGCGAACTCTATTGGCATTGCTATGTTTTTCTTGGCGAATTCAGGAGAAGCTCCTGTCCCTCCATATCCTCCATCTAGATGAATTATATGCGCACCAGCATAGTATATTCCTATAGCTACCATGTCAACGTCTATTGGCGTAGATACTTTAACAGAAACCAATGCATTAGGGTTTGTAGCTCTAATCCAATCTACGTGCTTTTTATGATCTTCTACAGAATAAACACTGTGAAAAGGAAAAGGCTGATAAATATTCACGAAGGGGACCACTTCTCTCATTTTAGCTACATCTTCTGTCACCTTGGGCGCTAGTAAATGACCTCCCAATCCCGGCTTTGCTCCTTGTGCATATTTGAATTCAACTATTCTAGCTATTTGGATCGTCTCTTCTTTAACTCCGAAGTAACCTGTAGATATTTGAGTTATCACGTGGTCTTTAAACTTGAATAACTCCTTTGGATATCCTCCCTCACCTGTTGAAGTAAAGGTATTTAATTCCTTTGCAGCTATCGCTCTAGCAAGCATCACGTTTAAACTAACTGAACCAAAGGACATTCCTGCTCCATAGAAAGGAACAGGTATCTTTATGAATTCGCCGTAATCCCTTCTATTTAAGTCTAAAGATAAATCTATTTCTTCATATTCTTTTAAGAAACGATTCTGATCGAAATCGCGCTTATAATCGAAATCTAGAACATCAAAACCATCTCCTCTGTTGCCTATTCTGTATTCAATGTGTTTAGGTATTCTTCCAGTACTTGCTTCATAAAAAGTTGCCAATATTAATTCCTTAGTCCAACCGTAGTTTCCTAACGCGATTTCTGATTCAAGTCCGATGTTAGGTAATATCTTTAAGTTTCTTTGTAATTTTTCTTTGTGCTTTTCTATTGCAATAGGATTTACTATGCCTAAAAACTTCAACGAAGGCATCTTATACCTTCAAATGCTTCTTTCCTAATTTCTTCATAGAATATAGCTCTTCCCACATCACCCCTTAATCTTCTAACATCTCTCTTACCCATAGCGCTCAACGCTTCGATTATTTGTTCATGCCAAGCTGCTAGGAGATTAATTAATCTTTGCTTAGCCCATTCGACATCGACTTTCCTGGGCATTATAATGCCTTCCTTTTCAATTTTGAATTCAGATTGGAGTGCTACATGCAAAGCTATATCTATTCCCACAGCGTCTAAGCCACAGATCATCGCTTTAACTATGTGTTCAGCCATCACAGCACATCTGCTTCCAATGATCGAGATTTCATTTCTAATTTTCCTCTTAATCAATTCTTTATGGATTTCTCTAATAACCATCTTTGCATTCAACTTCTTATCATCAAATGCATAACCATCCAAGTCGAATGAAATATGGATTACGTCAAATCCCTGTTCTATAGCTTTTAATACTTCATTAATGATTTCTCCTTTAACTTCAATTCTTGCTATTAAGATTTTTTCGGACCTATTGGGTATTGGAATTTCTTTTAATTTTTCTGAGAATTCTAGTTCAATTATTTTGGATTTCTCCAAAACCTTTTTTGTTTTTTCTTTGAAATAATCTTCTCTCTTTATTAGAGGAACTAGATTTTTATTTATTCTATTAAGTTTCTCGAAATATTTCATCGATACAATAGCAAAAGTACCGCTTTCTTCTGCTGCCTTAGCTATTGCTATTTGATGCTTTTCATTGGTTAGATTTTCTGGTTGATAATCAAAGAATATGGGCAATGCGATGCTGAATATTTTGTTAGGAGGTTCATTAGGATGAAATCGGTCTTTTCTTCTACCTAGATCCGTAGTCGTTGATATGTATTCTCTTCCTTCCTTTCCATCTCTGGTCGGTCTAACGATCTCGGACATGTCTAACCAAATTCCATCCCAAAAAGGACCTGCAAAAGGGCCTTTATAAGCCATCCCTTTAACTAACTCTTCTCCTGTCTCAGCTTCATGCAATATTGTATAGTAATCTGTCAACTTTATGTTGAATTTTTTCAAACATCTTTCCATTTCTAGGTATCTTTTGTTAAGCTCTATCTTTACTATCTCTGGATATTCTTGCCAACATCTTAGACATCCTGTGCATCTCCATTTTTTAGGCATCAATCCTCCTAAGGGTCCATCGAAAACTCCATATTCGCAAGGTCTGTCGAAAAGTGCATCGAATCTTAATCTTATTTCCTTGTAGAAATCAAGTAGGCTACTTTTCAGTCTTATTTTCCTTTCAACTAAGCTAAGTAAAAAATCTTTACTTAAGATAAGTTTTACCTTGGATAAAAAATATGATATTATAAGTTCACCGAATTCTCTAGCTACAAGTTTGATGAGACCCGTTTTGTTCACCTGTGGTTCGAACTTGTTGAGTATTTGATAAATAGCAGGAGCATGTTTTCTTTTTAGTTCATATCTTATATTTTGTTGGTTTCCTTCACGGTATGAAATTTGGTTTAAGATTGTTTCATCAATTAGCATATTTAGTGTTATTTATCTTAATATTTAAAAATAATTATGAACGATTGTTCAAAATAATTTCTTTTTTAGAAAAATTCTTTTCTAAAAATTTTAATTTTTTATGCTTAAATTGAAGATTGTCTAATAGTCATGTATGAAGCAGCTATTATTTTCAGTATTATTCTTCTTGCTAATTCATTCTTTTATAATAAACGGCTCTAGCGGGCTTATCTATGATCGAGGTTTAAATCTAGAAAAAACCAATAATGCGCAAGATAATTATTGGAAACACCAGCAAGAAATAAGCTCAAAACTAAGCTATGGATCTAACGCCATCACTAGCCTAAGAATATATCAAGCTAGCTCATCAGATCCTTGTTCTTTTATAGAGAAAACAATACTT